>JASFTI010000223.1:0-6214 GCA_050053635.1 Gemmatimonadales bacterium | reverse complement strand
GCAGGTCCAGGGGTCGGAACAGAAACCCCTCGTACACCTCGTGCAGCGGCTGACCGGTCACCGCTTCAATGATGGCGATGAGCAATATGTAGTTGGTGTCGCAGTAGCGCACCTTCTGCCTTTTCGCCTCCATAGGCTGTGGCGGGAAGTGCGGGGTGAGTTGATCGCGTACGATGTGAAACAGATCATCTGTGCTCAACGACAGGTCCCCCTCGTCAATCAGACGCTCGACCAGGCTGCGGCCGCCTTTCGGGCGATCCTCCAACCAGTCCGCAAGGCCCGAGGTATGACTGAGCAAGTGACGGACGGTGATTGTGCCGGTGTGGTCGACCCCGCCCAACCGGTGGAGTCCGCCGATCAGCGTTTGTGGGAGATAGGTCGAAATCGGTTCGTCCAGACCGACCTGACGGCGTTCGCGCAGCTTCAGGATGACAGTCGCGGTGAACAGCTTGTCGACGCTGGCGATGAAGAACGGCGTGTCTGCCCGCATCGGCGTGCCGTCCGGCTTGGCGTCACCCGCGGCGCCGACCCATCGGAGTGATCGGTCACCGCTCGCGACAGCCATGATCGCGTGCTGGATCCCCTTCCGCGATACCAGGCGGTGCAGCAGTTCCTGTAGGCGGTGGCTGAGCACATCCGAAGCCTCGGTTGCCCTAGCAGCTCTCGCCGGGTTCAACGCATCGCCGGTTGGATTCTGAACCTTGGCACGGACTAGCCTTTCACGTGCGCGGCAACGACCCCGCCTGATTTTGGGGAAGCGGCCGGACCGCGAAGAACGACCAACGACAATCTAAGGCCGGAAAGGGCCCTACGACATCCACATGCCCTTCAGGCACGGGCAAGACGCTCAAGCGGCTCGCGGTGCTGCGGACTGACCGCCTTCTCTTGCCCATGGATGGGGAGGAAGAACACAGACAGGGTGAAGCCGCCAACGACACAGTTGAGGGGTTGAGATGCGCCTGACAGGATTCGAACCTGTGACCTTCGGCTCCGGAGGCCGACGCTCTATCCAACTGAGCTACAGGCGCGTGTGGATCGTGGGCGTTTTACGAGAGGACAACAGAGCGCTCTGCCAATCTTGATCAAGAAGCCTAGCGTTGCGGCGGCTCCTCGCCCGAGCCGGGAAGCTGCGGCGCCTCGGATTCTGTCTCCTCGTAGGCGCGCTTGAATTCGGTGCGAGCCACCTCGACACTGGCCTTGATCGCGTCCCAGGCGCTCTCGCCGGTGGCCTGCATCTCCTTCAGCTTGCCCTGGATCTCCTGCCGCTTGGCTCGCAGCGCCGCGACCCGCTCCTGATACCGCTGGCGCGCTTCCGCGGTCAGCTCGCCGGCGCGCTTCTCCAGCTTGTCTATGGCGGCGTTCCATTCGTCCAGCTGCCGCTTCATCTTCTCTACGTATTCTTCGCGCTTCTCGGCCATTGAGGCCCCCTGGGTCTTGGGATTATGCGGAATCTGTGGTGAGTGCCTGCTTTAAACGAGTGGAGCCGAGGGGAGTCGAACCCCTGACCTCTTGAATGCCATTCAAGCGCTCTCCCAACTGAGCTACGGCCCCATCAAAGCGCCCCCAAGGGGAATCGAACCCCTACCGCCAGCTTGAAAGACTGGTGTCCTGACCGTTAGACGATGGGGGCATGGTGCGCCAGGGAGGATTCGAACCCCCGACCTGCGGCTTAGAAGGCCGCTGCTCTATCCACCTGAGCTACTGGCGCCTTCAGCCGACAAGCTCGCGGCGGGGATTGAACCCGCGACCTCTTCCTTACCAAGGAAGCGCTCTACCACTGAGCTACGCGAGCGGACAGGCCCGGCAGGACTCGAACCTGCAACCCCCGGTTTTGGAGACCGGTGCTCTGCCAATTGAGCTACGGGCCTTCGACCGCTGAGGTCCCATGGCTGGGGGCGGATTCGAACCGCCGACACCGGGATTTTCAGTCCCGTGCTCTACCAACTGAGCTACCCAGCCCCGGCGCACATCCAACCAGCTCCGGGGGTGGGATTCGAACCCACGACCTAGTGGTTAACAGCCACCCGCTCTGCCGCTGAGCTACCCCGGAATACGTGAACAATCTGACCCTCGATTGTCAAATAGCCAACCCGCAAAAAAACGAGGCCCACCTGCTTCTCTCGCAGGCGGGCCTCACTCCCTCTATCGCCGTCGGAGCCAGACGCACCCGCGCTAGCCGCGTTCTCTCCTAAAGTTGAAGAACGCGATCGCGAAGTTCCGGCCACTCCAGTTGTATCGACTCACGACAGCTTCCTACCCCTCCTGCCTAGTAGCGGGGGTGGGATTTGAACCCACGACCTCCGGGTTATGAGCCCGGCGAGCTACCTGACTGCTCCACCCCGCAGCAATGAGCGTCGTAACGTATTGGGGAAGCTGGGAGGTGTCAACTCGGCATATTTATTGGGGATTCTCGAACCTGGAGCAGGGGACCAGTGGATTCGGGGAGGTGGGGAGGTTTAGAGGTCGGGGTATTCGAGCGCCGATCGGGGATCGGTCGGGTTGACAAGTCTTTGGTTATTTGGCAAAATAGCCAAGCGATGGCCCCACCTGGAGGTCCCATCTCATGGACGAGAAAACGCGTGCCGGGCTCGAGGCCCGGGCCCGGGTCATCAAGGCCATGGCCCACCCCACGCGGCTGCTCTTTGTCGAGGAGCTGGCGAAGGGGGAGCGGTGTGTGTGTGAGCTGAACGAGATGGTCGACGCCGACGTCTCGACGATCTCCAAGCACCTGGCCGTGCTGAAGAACGCCGGGATCGTCACGGACGAGAAGCGTGGCAGCCGGGTCTTCTACTCGCTGCGCACGCCCTGCGTTCTCAACTTCTTCTCCTGCGTCGATGGAGTGTTGAAGGAGCAGGCGAGGCAACGGGCTGGGTTAGTGTCGTGAACTCGAGCAGCCCGCAAACCGACTCGCTGGCTACTGGCTCAGGGGCCACCGCCTCACCGGCTACCGGCCCACCGGCTACCGGCCCACCGGCCACCGTCTGGGCCCGGGAGTGGAGACCTCTGCTCATCATCATCGCCGTCTTCCTCATCTGCTTCTACCTGCCGGTGGAGTGGTTGGTGGGGTTGGCTCGCCTGCCCGGCGCGGTGTTGGAGGGGCTCTACCTGGTCCGCTGGTACGCGCAGGAGCACGTCATTCTCTGCCTGATCCCCGCCTTCTTCATCGCCGGCGCGATAAGCGTGTTCGTGAGTCAGGCCTCGGTGCTGAAGTACCTCGGAGCCGGCGCCAACAAGGTCGTGGCTTACGGGGTGGCGTCGGTCTCGGGCACGCTGCTGGCGGTCTGCTCCTGCACGGTGTTGCCGCTGTTCGCCGGGATCTACGGGATGGGCGCGGGCCTGGGGCCGGCGTCGGCGTTTCTGTACGCCGGCCCGGCGATCAACGTGCTGGCGATCATCTTCACCGCGCGGGTTCTGGGCTTGGAGTTGGGGGTCGCCCGCGCCGTGGGCGCGATCGTCTTCAGCGTGGTCATCGGGCTGTTCATGCACGTCATCTTTCGCAGGGAAGAGATGGAGAAAGCGCGGATCCAGGCGCAGCTGCCGGTGCCCGATGTGCAGCGGCCGCTGTGGCAGAACGCCTTTTTCTTCGCGAGCCTGGTCGGCGTGTTGGTGTTTGCCAACTGGGGCGAGCCGGCTCGAGCGATTGGTTTGTGGTACGCGATCTATTCTTCGAAGTGGATCCTCGTTTCGGCCGTTGCGCTCGCCCTCGCCGTGATCCTGGTGCGCTGGTTCGAGCTGGAGCTGTGGAAGGTCGGGGCGGTTGTGGTTGTCGCTTCGGTCTCGGCGCTTCTCGTCCCCGGCGAACCACTGGTCCCATTCGCGGTGGCGGTGGTCGGGCTCTCGGTCATCACCAGCACGCGAGCCGGGGAGTCCGGCGACTGGTTCGCCGAGTCGTGGAAGTTCGCGAAGCAGATTCTGCCGCTACTATTGGTCGGTGTATTGATCGCCGGGATACTGCTGGGTCGGCCGGGCCAGGAAGGGCTGATCCCGTCGGCCTGGGTGAGTGGTGCGGTGGGCGGTAATTCGCTCTTCGCCAACTTCTTCGCCTCGATCGCCGGCGCCTTCATGTACTTCGCCACGCTGACCGAGGTGCCGATCCTCCAGGGGCTGATCGGCAGCGGCATGGGGGCCGGACCGGCCTTGGCTCTGCTGCTGGCCGGGCCAGCGCTCTCGCTGCCCAATATGTTAGTAATTCGGAGCGTGATCGGGACGCGTAGGACGGTGGTTTACGTGGCGCTGGTGGTAGTTATGTCCACCGTTGCAGGCCTGATCTACGGAGCGTTTCAAGGATAGGAGCCTTTATAGATGAAGATTCAGATACTGGGCAAGGGTTGTCCGAGCTGCGAGAAGCTGGCCGAGAACGCCGAAGCCGCCGCGCGCGAGCTCGGGATCGAGTTCCAGCTGGAAAAAGTGACGGACCTGAAAGAGATCATGAGCCACGGCGTCATGTTGACGCCGGGGCTGGTCGTAGATGGCGAAGTGAAGTCGGTTGGGAAGGTCCTGTCGAGCGACGAGATCAAGGAGTTGCTGCACTAACACACTTGCGCCTGCGTGCGGGCGACGGCACCATTACAACGGAGAGTGAAACGCGGCGACTGTCTCGTCGCGATCGCCGAATCCAATGGAGCTGTCGTTACTCAAGCGCAGGAGGATCCCGCTACTCTTCCTGCTCGGCGTCGGTATTCCGAGTCTCGCGCTCAGCTACCTCGCCGTTCGAGGTATCCGGAACGAGCTGGCGCTACTCGAGCAGCGGAGACTCGGGGAGCATCGTGCGCTTGCCGAACTGGTGGGCGACACGATCGCCGCGCGCATCGCGGGAAGCGAAAGAGCCTTCTCCGCTGCGCTCGCCGGCCGTAACGATCCGCATGCCGCAGACCTGGTAGCTACTCTAGACAGTCTCAAAACAGAAACCCCGCTGGTCGAGGAGGCATTCTTCTTCGCGGACCTCGAGACGGTTTCGCTGCCGGCCGCCGATCTGCTGTTCCGTCCCGACGGTTCCCTACCGTTACCTACCGGCTCCGACTGGCCGTCTGCGGCAGCGGCGAACATGCGGACCGGTCAGGAACGCGAGTTTCAACAGAACCGCTACCGCTCGGCCGCCACGTCATATCAGCGTGCGTTCGCAGCGGTCTCCGATCCGGTGCTAGAGGGGGAAGCGCTGGTCGCCGTCGCCCGGGTACAGCGGAAAGCGGGCGATTACGAGGCTGCGATCGCTTCTTGCGAGACGCTCGCCGGCGACTACGGTCAGGTCAGGACGACCGCCGGGGTGCCGCTGGGTCCGATGGCGCGTCTCGAGCACGGCGCTCTCTTGTTGATGACCGGCGACTCGCTGGGCGCCCTCGCCGCGTTCACAGGGTTGTACGAGCGACTGGTCGAGGGGGAGTGGGCGCTTGAGCGCGCGCAGTACGATTTCTTTGCTGGACAGGCAGGCGACTCGGTCAGCAGCTTGGCCGCTCCCGGTTTGGTGGGCTCATCAGAGGATCCGCTGGCAGATGTGAGAGCGAGAGAGGAAGGGCGCAGGGAGATAACCGAGCGACTCATCCTCTTCCAGCAGACGGCGGGCGAGGATCTGGCCGCCCGGATCTCTCGAGCGGGCGGCGATGCCGGAAACGCCGGATCGCGGTTCACCCTGGAGAGTGCGGGGCGAAGCTACCTGGTCTCTCTTCTGTATCAAGCCCGTGCTGAGGAAGGTGTCTGGGGTCTGCTTCTGGATGCCGACTGCCTGCGAGATGATCTGCTACTCCAGGCCCTGCAAGAACACGTCGATCCTGAGACGACTGATTGGCTTGTAAGGGGCCGGGATGGGAGCACGGTCCTGGCGCGAGAAGATCCGCCGCTCGGTACTCTCAGCCTGCGTGCCACGCTCGCCGGCAACTTCCCGCCCTGGCTCATCGAGTTCTATCAGCGCCCGCAGAGCACCTACAAGCGCATTTTCGCTTCGGGCCAGAGCATCTACCTGTACATGTTTCTGCTCATAGCGAGCATCCTGATCTTCGGGCTGGTGCTCACCGTTCGAGCAGTCACGCATGAACTGGAGCTTGCCAGGCTGAAATCCGATTTCGTCTCCACCGTTTCCCACGAGTTCAAGAGCCCGCTCACCTCGATCCGCCAGATGGCGGAGATGCTGCAAGAGGGGCGAGTGCCTTCGGAGGAACGACGTCAGCGCTACTACGATGTGCTCGTGGAACAGAGCACGCGGCTCTCCTCGCTCGTCACC
>JASFTI010000222.1:0-6223 GCA_050053635.1 Gemmatimonadales bacterium | reverse complement strand
GGCTGGCCGACCGGCTTCTTCTGACCCTCGAAGACAGGTGGCGGCGCCTGGGGTGGACGGTAGCGCCCGCGGGTGCCCCAACGGGCGCGGATCGTGGCCCGAGGCGCACCGGGCAGAGGAGCCGGAGTCACACCCGACGTCTTCGAGTCGTCAGCCGAGGTCGGCGAGGACGGCGGCCGCCCGGCATCGCTGAGCTCGCTGCCCGAGCGGGCGGCTTCGGCCGTCGGGGTCACTTCGGGTTTCGGCTCGCTCGCCGCGGCGGCGACGCCAGCCTCGGCCTCATCGGGCGCGGCTCCGCGTGGCCCACGCGCTCCGCCCCGACCTTCGCTCCGGTCCCGGCGCTCTCCGCGACGCCGTCCTGCGCTGCGGCCCTCGGCACGCCGTTTCCCGCCACGCGGCGAAGTCTCTTCCACTCTCGACGACCGGCCACCTCCCTTGGCCTCCTTCCTTCCACGCGGTGCACGCTCGGCGTCCGCGCCGCGGCCTTTCGGCTCACGCGGGCCCTTCCTCGGCCTGCCGGGCTCGTCTCTGCGCCTCTCCGGCGCGCGCCCCCTCGACTCCGGAGCTCCGGTTCTTGCGCCCTTCGCCGGCCCGCGCTCTCTTGGCCTCGGCTGTTTAGGCTTCGCCTCCTGTGCCTTCGCCTCCGGCGTCACCTCACGTCGCTCGGCCGCCTCCTCCTCCGCGCCACCGAACAGGAAGCGCGCCAGACGCTTAACCGTCGATTCCTTTTCCTCGGCCGATCGCGGGGCCGCGTCGGGCTTGCCGGTCTTGCGGCGTCGCGAGCCACGCTTCGGCCGCCCGGCGTGATAGTTGCCGTCGGCGCCTCTGGTCAGAACAATTACCTTCTGCTCCTCGGCGGCCCGCAAGAACTTGCTGAACTTGCTGAAGCCCAGCTCGCCTTCGTCGAACGCCGGATCGAACTCGAGGATGCGGCGTTTCACATCGCTGTCGCGGACCGACTCGGTGTCCTCATCGAGCAGACTTTCCAGCGCTCGATCCAGCAGCTCGAGCGCCCTCTTCATCGTCAGCTTGGGCCGCGCTCGGCCCGTGCCGCGCCCGTCAGTGGCTTTGGCGCTCGGCCGCGCCTCCTTCGGGCGAGGAGTGCGGCTTCGCCGGCTTTCCGGCTTCGCTTCCCGCTTCTGCGGCCCCGGCGTGCTGGGCGTAGTGGCTTTGCCGCCCGGCGCCACCCCGTACTGCCCGTTCTCCATCTTCTGGATCGAGACCAGGCCCCGGGAGGCGGCTTCGACGACGAAACGGTTGAACTTGTTGAAGCCATGTTCCTTTTCGGCGAAGGAGGGGTCGATCTCCAGCATGACCTGCTTCAGCCGATCGGACCGCATCGTATCCCCACGCTCGACCATCCGCTCGATCGCCTTACCCACCAACACCCAGGGATCGTGACTCTCGATCTGCAGATCACTGCTTTTGCTCAAACCGGAGAGCGACGTATAGCTGTAGTACTCGTCGCAGTTCTGTACGAGGAGGTCGGAGCTCGACTCCTGGATACCCACCCCGATCACGTACCTTCCATACTCCTTGAGCTTGAGGACCAGGCTCGAGAAATCGCTGTCGCCCGACATCAGAATGAACGTCTTGATCTCCGGCCGCACGAACACCAGTTCCAGTGCGTCGATCGCCAGCCTGATATCCGTCGCGTTCTTCTTCGATGACCCATAGGCCGGCGCGAATATCAGGTCGATCGATGCCTCCGACAGCGGCACGATGTACTGCGGATAGCGACGCCAGTCGGCGTACGCCCGTTGTACCGCCACCTTCCCGCGTATGACATCGGAACTCAGAAGGTTGCGGAGCTCCTGCCCGAGATTCGAGCGGATGCCCATCGTGACGTTATCGAAGTCGATGAGCAGCGCCGCCTGATGGGCCTCGTCGACCTCGGGGCGCACCTCGCTGCCACGCTCAGGTGATTCCTGTCGTATTTCCATACCTCTCGTAACTCCTTGTCACAAAACAAATTAGGGCCATAGGAGAGGCAGCGCCGCCGTGATGGCGCGAGGGGTGTAAACGTCGAAGGTTCGATCGGAAGGAGCGTCTAGGCGGCTGGCAACAGCGCCGGGGTCCGGTGGAGGTTACTCCACCCGGATACAGCAGCCGTACCGGCCTCGCTCTTCCGCTTCGCACACCGCTCGGGCGATGCAGGCGGTCTCTGCTCTCTCAAACAACGGTACTATTCCCGACGCGCTACGCGTTCGGCCCGGACCATGCGGGCGAGCTCTACACGTCGGACTTTGCCGCTCCCCGTCATGGGGAACGAATCCACGAACCAAACGAGGTCCGGGATCTTGTATTGGGCGACCTGTCCCCGGCAGAAGTCTTTGATCTCGTCGCCGGTAACGATGGCGCCCTCCAGCGGCACGATGCAGGCGCAGATGAGCTCGCCGAGGACTTCATCCTCCACGCCCACCACGACAGCTTCCAGGACCGCCGGGTTCAACCGCAGCAGGTCCTCCAGCTCGCGCGGGTAGATGGCGTACCCGCCACGCGTGATGGTGTCCTTCTTACGGCCAACCACATGGAGGTAGCCGTCCTCGTCCACCATGCCGAGGTCGCCGGTGAGAAAGAAGCCATCCTCGGTAAACGAGCGGCTCGTCTCTTCCGGCTGCCTGAGGTAACCTCTCATTACGTTGGGTCCGCGGATCGCCAGCTCACCCACCGACTCGACGGGGAGCTGGGCAGCGTCGTCTCCCAGCACGCGAGCTTCCACACCCGCCAGCAGGCGACCGGCTGTGAAGTTGCGCTTCTCCGGCGGGTCGTCACGTCGTGTCAGCGAGACCCAAGGTGAAGTCTCCGTCAAACCGTAAGCCACCTCGAGATCCGGGACGAGCCGCTCGCGGACCTCGCGGGCCAACCTGTCCAACACCGGCGCACCCGCGATGATGCCTGTACGGAGGCTGGAGAGATCGAGCTCATCGACCACCCCACTGCGCAATTGCATGACGAACATCGTGGGCACACCGTGCAGCACGGTCGCCCTCGTCTCCTCCGCCAGTCGAAGCGTCGCCGCCGCATCGAAGCTGGGCACCGTCACTACCGCCGAGCCAACGCTCAGTGCTGCGACCAGCGCTCCCAACCCGAATATATTGAACATCGGGACCGCCAGGAGCGTTACATCGTTCGCCGCCATCCCCAGCGCCTCCGCCAGCGCACCGTTCGCCCGCACCAGATTGGCGTGCGTCAGCATCACGCCCTTCGGCTTCCCCGTCGTGCCGGCCGTGTAAAGGACGGCGAAGACCTCCTCATCAGGGTCCACCTCAGCTCTGGGAAGCTCTCTACCCTCCCCACTCGAGACCAGATCCTCGTACTGGAAGATCCGGTCGTCGTACCACAGATCCTCCTCACCTACGGTGACCATGTATTGCAGGTCGGGTAGGCCGAAATGCATCCGCTCGAACAGCTCCAGGTTGTCCTGCCCCTTGTACTCCTCGACGACGATCAGGACCGACGCCTCGGAGTTCCTCAGCATGAACTGGAGCTCGTGGGGTGCGTAGGCGGGGTTGAGGGGGACAATCGTAGCACCCAGCTGTGCGGCGGCGAGCACCGACACCACGAACTCGGGGCCGTTAGGCAAATCGATGGCTACACGGTCCCCTGCCCCGACGCCCAGGTTATGCAATGCCGCGGCGAGGGCACGTGCCTGAAGCCGGGTCCGTTCATAGGTTAGCGTCTCTTTCCCGGACCTGACCAGGGGCCGGTCAGGATCCTGGTTGGCGACTCGGTCGATCAGGTCCTGCACCGACAGACCTACAAAAGTGGCTTGAGCAGCGATAACTCCCCTCCGTAACGGAAATTACGAAACCTAGTAATTTGCTTAGAAAGCCGCTGGCCGTCAAACCGGCCTGCCACCTAGTCGAACAGGACAGCGCGGACGAGCTCCTCCGCCACCACGTGGGTCCAGTCCCCCCCATCCGAGCTCGCCACGCGGCCGATCTCGCCGATCAGCGTATACCGCACCTGGCCTGCCGCCCGCTTCTTGTCCTTTTCCAGGGCCTCGAAGAACCGGGTGGCGTCGACCTCCTCGTCCAACTCGACGGGGAGGCGGGCCGCCTCGAGAACCTCGCGGACGCGCCTCGCAACCCCCTCCCGGGTGACCCCTACCGCCTCGCCGATCGCCGCTTCGAGGGCCATACCGGCGGCGACGGCCTCGCCGTGCAGCCAGGCGTATCCGGAGATAGCCTCCTGGGCGTGGGCTACTGTATGGCCGAAATTGAGGACCTTCCGGTAGCCGCTTTCCCGCTCATCGCGACCCACGACTGCAGCCTTGATCTCCACCGAGCGCGCTATGAGGTCGGTCAGCCGGTCGGGCTCCCGGCTGAAGAGACCCTCCAGCCCTGTGGCGATGGACTCGAAGTATGCGGCGTCCAGAATAAGGCCGTGCTTCAGCGCCTCGGCCAGGCCCGAGTTGAACTGCGGGGCTGGTAGCGTCTTCAAGACTGCGGGATCGGCCAAAACGAGGCTCGGCTGGTGGAAGGCACCCACGAGGTTCTTGCCGGCGGGCGTGTCGACGCCCGTCTTACCACCGACCGAGCTGTCGACCATCGCCAGCAGCGTCGTGGGTATCTGTACCAGGGGCACACCGCGCATGAACGTGGCGGCCACGAAGCCGGCTAAATCGCCAGCGACGCCGCCCCCCAGAGCGCAGACAGCCGAATCGCGGCCCAATCCCAACTTCAGCATGCCGTCGATCAGGCCGCTCCAGTTCTCCCGGTTCTTGTTCCACTCGCCGGCCGGAAACGTCAGCAGCGTCCCCTGCAGCCCTTCGCCGGCGAGCGCGTCGAGTAAGCGCTCTCCATAGAGTCCGGCGACCTGGGTATCGGCGATGATCGAGTAGCGATGCGCGGGGCAGGCGTCAGCGATCAGAGAGCCGGCAGCGTCGAACAGACCCTCGCCGACGCACACATCGTAGGACGGCGCCGCTGGCTGGTGCTTCAAGTCGACAGTGATACGTTGGCGACTGTGCTCTTGTCGGTTCATCGTTGGCAAGAGGTTACAGAAGAGCTGTCCGGCATTGTTAACGGTCGAGTAAGGAAAGGTAGCGGAGGGTGATTCGAGTATCAAAGGGTAGCGGTCGAGAAGTTTCGGATTTGACTACATATGTTTCCATCCGCGATGGTTGTCCGGTCTTCTCAAAAAGCATTTACAAAAACCTTTCTTTTTTTTTATTTTGTTCATATCTTGATGCGAAGTTGTGATTCAGTGTGGTTCGGGCGGAGGTGCGGAGGGAGTAATCGATCGCCTTCACCACGGCTGCGCTCGATGAACTCCGACAGGAGGGGTTCCAATAGGAAGCACTGGAGCACGAACGGCTCGCGCGTTAACGCAAGACCGTCGCGCAGACAGGCTCCGCATCGGATTCGCCTTCAACATTAAGCCGGCGGACGTGACAGTGTCGTCGGACGAGGCCAAGTTGTCCTCGGAAACTCCCTTCGACCCGACTCCCAACAAAGCGAAACTGATCGAAGCAGGGAATGGTTATCCCGCTTTCGATGATACGTACGCCGAGTGGGACGATGAGGAGACGATAGCAGCGATCGAGAGGGCGCTATCGGGGCTGGGCGAGGTGGTCAGGTTGGAGGCCGACGTGGACTTCCCGTCCAAGTTGCGGGAAGCCAAGCCCGACATCGTGTTCAATTTCGCGGAAGGACAGGGTGGACCGAGTCGTGAGTCACACGTGCCCGCCTTCTGCGAGTTCTGGCGTATCCCGTATACTGGAAGCGATCCCCTGACGTTGGGGGTCTGCCTCGACAAGGCGCGGACCAAAGAGACCCTTACCCACCACGGGATACCCACGCCCGAGTTCCAAGTTGTGGAATACCCTGAGCAGCTGGACCGCACGATCGAGCTGCCGGTCATCGTGAAGCCGCTTCACGAGGGCTCAAGTAAGGGTATCTCCCAGCGATCCTTCTGTGCCACCTGGACCGACGTGGAGAGCGAGGTCAGCCGGGTGGTCGAGCGGTACAACGAGCCCGCTATCATCGAGAGGTTCCTGAGTGGCCGCGAGTTCACCGCTGCCGTCATCGGGAACGATGGCAATGGGCAGGTCCTGCCGATTGTAGAGCTGGACTTTGAGACGCTTCCGCCGGATGCCCACCCGATCTACGGATTCGAGGCCAAGTGGGTGTGGGACCGTCCGGAGAAGCCGCTGGACATCTTTCACTGTCCGGCGCGGTGCTCGCCGCAGCTGCGGCACCGGATCGAAGAGATCGCC
>JASFTI010000221.1:0-6258 GCA_050053635.1 Gemmatimonadales bacterium | reverse complement strand
AGCCCATCTTCTTCAGCCATCGCCGTCACGCCGGTGAGTACGAGGTCGAGTGCCTCTACTGCCATTCGAACACCGACGTCTCGCCGTGGGCATCGATGCCGCCGGTCGAACTCTGCCTGGGCTGTCACCGGGTGGTGAAGGCCGCCAGCTCGGAGATCGCCAAGCTGCGCGGCTACGAGGAACGCGGTGAACCGATCCCCTGGGAACGGATCTACAAAGTCGCCGACTTCGTGCAATTCAATCACGCGCGACACGTGCGGGCCGAGGTCGAGTGCCAGGAGTGCCACGGCGAGGTGGAGGAGCACGACGTGCTATGGCAGTGGGCACCGCTGACCATGGGCTGGTGCCTCGAGTGTCACAGAGAGCCCGGCGAGGACGAGGCGAAGTTGGCCGAGGCGGCGCGCAACGCGAGCCGCTTCGCCGAGGAAGGCCGCGAGTCACACGGGCTGTATCCGAGATCGATCGACTCGCAGTACGGCGTGTCGAAGGGTCCGATCGATTGCGCGGCCTGCCACTACTAAAGTGATGCCTGAAGGGATGCGGGAGCTTCTTTAGATGTCGGAGATCAAGCGTCGCGACTTTCTGAAGGTCCTCGGGCTGAGCGGAGCCAGCACGGGCCTGGTGGGCTGCGCGCAGGAGCCGGCGAAGAAGCTGATCCCCTACCTGGTGCAGCCGGAGGAGGTCGTCCCCGGCATCCCGAACTGGTACGCCAGCGCCTGTCGCGAGTGTCCGGCGGGCTGCGGCGTTCACGTCAAGGTCCGCGAGGGCCGACCGATCAAGGTCGAGGGCAACCCCGACCACCCGGTAAACGCCGGCGGTCTGTGCGCCCGCGGACAGGCAGCGCTCCAGGGACTCTACAACCCGGACCGCATCACGTCGCCGCTGCGGCGCGTCGCGGGGACGGATGAGTTCGAGCCGATCGGCTGGGACGAGGCGGAGTCGGTTCTGGCGGGTATGTTGCGGACCATGCGCAGCGAGGGCCGCGCCGACTGGCTCTACCTGATCAGCGACGGCGCGGCGGGCACGCTCGCTGCGCTGTTCGACGAGTGGATGGGCGCCGTCGGCTCGCCGAACCGGGTGATCCACGAGAGCTTCGACGTCGAGCCGCTGCGCGAGGCGAACCGCCTGACCTTCGGGGTGGCGGAGATCCCGCGTTACGAGATCGACGGAGCCGAGCTGGTCGTCTCGTTCGGCGCCGGCTTCCTGGAGACCTGGGTCTCGCCCGTCCAGTACGCGCGCCTGTTCTCCGCATCGCAGCGCTTCCGAGACGGTCAGGCCGGCCGCTTCATCCACGTCGGCCCGCGCCTCTCGCTCACCGGCTCCAACGCGGACGAGTGGGTCTCGGCGGGCCCCACCGGCGCCATGCTGATAGCGCTGGCCATGGCGCGGGTCCTGGTGGCGGAGGGTCGAGCCGGCGCGCGTGGCGCGGCGGTGCGGCCGCTGGTCGAGCCCTTCACGCCGGAGCGCGTGGCCGAGGCGGCGCGCCTGGAGGCGGCGACGATCGAACGACTGGCCCACGAGTTCGCCGACGCGCCGTCGAGCGTAGCACTCCCCCCGGGAACCGAAGGGACGGACCGCAACGCCACCGCAGCGCACGTCGCGGTGAACCTGCTGAACTACGCGGCAGGCAATGTGGGGCGGACCGTGCGCTTCGGGCCCAACGTGGTCCGGCGACGCGCGGCGCGCGTGGCGCGCCTGCAGCAGATGGTCGAGACGATGCGCGGCGGCGGCGTGCAGATGCTGCTCGTGCACGGGACCGATCCCGTTCACACGACGCCGGCGGCACTGGGCCTCCGCGAGGCGCTGGCCAGCGTCGACATGATCGTCAGCTTCGCCAGCTACATGGACGAGACGGCGGCGCGCGCGCATCTGATCCTTCCCGACCACACGCCGCTGGAGAGCTGGGGCGACCACGAGCCCGAGGTCGGGGTCCGCACGCTGATGCAGCCTACAATCGCGCCGCTCTTCGACACGAAGAGTACCGGCGACGTGCTGCTCTCGTTGGCAGCGCGCCTGGGCGGTGACGTGGCCGCCAGCTTCGACTGGCCGGACTATCGCACCTACCTGCGCGACGCCTGGCAGGAGGTGGGGCGCGAGTTCGCACCGGGTACCGCCTTCGAGGAGTTCTGGCGCAGCGCGCTGGCGAACGGCGGCGTCTGGCGACAGGTCGCTACCCAGCCGGTGACGCTCAATCCGGCGGTCGCCGGAGTCAACTTCGACGAGCAGACGCTGGACGGCGATGCCAGCATGCCCTACGCGCTGCTCGCCTACCCATCGCCGGTCTTCTACGACGGACGCAGCGCCAACCGGCCCTGGCTCCAGGAGCTGCCCGACCCCGTCACCAAGGTCGTCTGGAACTCGTGGATCGAGATGCACCCCGAGGTCGCGGAGCGGATCGGCGTGAGCAGCGGCGACCTCGTGTCCGTCAGCTCGCCGTACGGCCAGCTGCAAGCGCCGGCCTTCGTCTACCACGGAATACGGCCCGACACGGTGGCCATACCGATCGGCCAGGGTCACGAGCATTTCGGCCGCTGGGCCCGGGGCCGCGGTGCCAACCCGCTGAAGCTGTTGCCCGCGGCGGCGGACGAGGCCTCCGGCGCTAGCGCCTGGCTCTCGACGCAGGTGGCGCTGGCCGCAACCGGCGCGAGCGTCAGGCTGGTCAGCACTCAGGGCTCGCACGACGATCTGGGCCGCGAGATCGCCGAGGTGATCGGCATCGCGGCGGCGGCCGAGGCGGAGGAGCGGGCACGGGCCGAGATCGAGCGCGAGCCGGGGGCGCTGGTCGAAGCCGCCGAGGACGCCGACCCCAAGAGCCCCTACCGCTGGGGCATGGCGATCGATCTCTCCAGCTGTATCGGCTGCTCCGCCTGCGTCACCGCCTGCTATGCCGAGAACAACATCCCGGTCGTCGGTGAGGAGTTCTGCGCCCAGGGCCGCGAGATGGCATGGCTGCGGATCGAGAGCTACTACGAGCATCTCACGACCGACGAGCACGGGGACGGTCACGGCGACGCGCCGGCGGCCGAGGACGAATCGGCGGCGTCGCATGTCGTGCACCTGCCGGCGATGTGCCAGCACTGCGGCAACGCGCCGTGCGAGCCCGTCTGCCCGGTCTACGCGACCTACCACAACCCGGAAGGCCTCAACGTCCAGGTCTACAACCGTTGCGTCGGCACCCGCTATTGCTCGAACAATTGTCCCTACAAGGCGCGGCGCTTCGAGTGGTTCGACTACGACTTCCCCTTCCCGCTCAACCTGCAGCTCAACCCGGACGTGACGGTGCGGGAGAAGGGCGTGATGGAGAAGTGCACGTTCTGCGTACAGCGCGTCATGAAGGCGCGGAACGATGCGGACGCCGAGGGCCGCGATGTGAGTGACGGCGAGTTCACCACCGCCTGCGCGCAGACCTGTCCGGCGGAAGCGATCGTCTTCGGGAACCTCAGGGACCCGAACAGTCGGGTCTCGCGGCTGGCGCGCAGCGGCCGCGCTTACCACGTGCTGGGCGAACTGAACACTCGACCCGCGGTCACCTACCTGAAGGCGGTGTCCCGCGGCAGCGAGGAGGCATAGATGGCGAGCGTCGCTGGGCCGGCGCGCACACCTTTCGCGAAGGTAAGCCGCGACATCATCGGGGCGCTCTGGGATTCCGACCTGCGCTACCGGATGATGATGCTCGTCCTGCTGATGGTGATCGGCTGGGCCGGCGTCGCCTGGGTCTACCAGATCAAGTTCGGCATGGGGACGGCCGGCATCACCCACCCGGTGATGTGGGGCGTCTATATCACCAATTTCGTCTTCTGGGTCGGGATAGCGCACTCGGGCACGCTGATCTCGGCGATCCTCTACCTGCTGCGCTCCGGCTGGCGCACGACGATCAACCGTACCGCGGAGGCGATGACGATCTTCGCGGTGATGACGGCGGGACTCTTCCCGCTCATCCACCTGGGCCGCGTCTGGTACTTCTATTTCCTGGCGCCCTATCCCAACCAGCGGCTGCTGTGGCCGAACTTCCGCTCGCCGTTGATCTGGGACTTCTTCGCGATCAGTACGTATTTCACGATCAGTCTGTTGTTCTGGTACTCGGGCCTGATCCCCGACCTGGCGACGATCCGCGACAAGCTGAAGGGCGACCGCGGACTCTGGGGCCGCTTCAAGGAGAAGCTCTACGGCTACCTGTCGCTGGGCTGGGGTGGTACCGACACGCAGTGGCGGAACTACCGGCGCGCCTACCTCTACATGGCGGCGATCGCGACGCCGCTGGTCCTGTCGGTCCACAGCGTCGTCTCGTGGGACTTCGCCATGGCGATCACGCCGGGCTGGCACTCGACGATCTTCGCGCCCTACTTCGTCGCCGGTGCGATCTTCTCGGGGATAGCGATGGTGATCACGCTGTCGGTGCCGTTCCGCTGGGCGCTCGGTCTCGAGGACTACATCACCGAGTACCACTACGACAACATGGGGAAGCTGCTGCTGCTGACCTCGCTGATCGTCGGCTACGCCTACGTAGCCGAGTACTTCATGGCGTGGTACTCGGGCGACCCGGTCGAGTGGGAGAGCTTCCGTTGGCGCGCGGTGGGTGATTACATGGGGCCGTTCGTCATCATGATGACCTGCAACGTCGTCATCCCGCTACTCTGCTTTTCGCGGAAGATCCGGCGAAACATCGCGGCGATATTCGTCATCTCGATCTTCGTGAACATCGGGATGTGGTACGAGCGTTTCGTGATCATCGTGACGTCGCTGGCCCACGAGTACAGCCCGGGCGCCTGGGGCCTCTACAAGCCGTCGTGGGTCGAGCTATCGATCACCGCCGGCAGCTTCGCCTGGTTCCTGTTCTGGTTCATGCTGTTCGCCAAGACGCTGCCCGCCATCTCGATCACCGAAGTCAAGGAATCGATCGCGGAAGGCGTCTGGAGCCCGGGCGACAAGAAGGAAGAAGCGTGATGGCAGCGCGCGAGACGGTAACAGCGATCTACGACGACATCCACACGGTGGTCGGCGCCGTGCGCTCGATCCGCGAGGAAGGCTACGAGGAGTTGTCGACCTTCGGGCCGATCATGGAGGCCGAACTGGAGGACGCCATCGGGGCGCCGCCCAGCCCGGTGCGCCGCTACGCGCTGATCGGTGGGCTGACCGGCTGCATCGGCGGCTTCGCCCTCACGACCTGGTCTTCCTACTACTATCCGCTGGTCGTCGGTGGAAAGGCCCTGGCCTCGATACCGGCGTACGTGGTCATCGCGTTCGAGATGACGATCCTGTTCGCCGGGATCTCGGCGCTGATCGGCATGTTGATCCACAATCGGATGCCGACACTCACACTGGACGCGGCGCATCGACCGGATTACACCGACGACCGGTTCGGCGTGCGCGTCGTCTGCGAGCCCAGCCGCACGGCGAAGGTCGAGGAGATGCTCCGCAGTTACGGCCCCGGCGAGGTGCGCGTTGAACGGTAGACGAAGCGGACCGACCCTGACGCTGCTGGCCGGCTTGGCACTCGCCGCCGGCCTGGCCGGCTGCCGCGGCACCGAGATCGAGGACGCGCTCGGCAAGGTCTCGTGGTTCGGTAACATGCGGGACCAGGCCGCGGTCGAGCCCTACGAGGAACCGCCGCGTATGCCGCCCGAGGGTACCGTGGCGGTGGACGCCGGTGCGCCGCTGGGCGACCTGCCGGACGACTACGACGAGCTGACCAACCCGGTTCGGGCGACGACCGAATCTCTGGAGATCGGTAAAGAGAGTTACGACATCTACTGCTCGGTCTGCCACGGCCCGGAAGGCGCGGGCGGCGGCAGCGTCGAGGGGCCGTTCCCCCGCGGGTTGATCAACGAACTGGTCGCCCAGCGGGCGCGCGAGCTCAGCGACGGTTACATCTTCGGCATGATCTCGGCGGGCCGCGGGCTCATGCCGAACTACCGGCGGATGCCGCAGGAAGAACGCTGGCACATTGTCAACTACGTTCGGGAATTGCAGGAAGGGTCAGGAGAGAATCAGTGATGGGAATTCGGAAATCCGTGAATTGATCATGGATTGCCGAATTCCCAACGACAAACAGAGCCGATGCAAACGGAGTCCGCCTACACCGACGAGCAGGTCTTGAACCGCATTACGGGACACGTTTCCGCGCGGGCGCTGACCGTGCTGGGTACGCTCGTCGGACTGGGGCTCATCGGGTTCGTCGTCGGGCTGTTCGCCGCACCGCAGCGCGCCTGGCAGGCATACCTGGTGAACTTCCTCTTCTTCTCCGGGCTGGCGGCGGCG
>JASFTI010000220.1:0-6259 GCA_050053635.1 Gemmatimonadales bacterium | reverse complement strand
GTAGGCGAACTACTAGCCGAGTTGCGCCGTCTGAAGATTCACATGGCGATCGTTGTGGACGAATTCGGGGGCACCGATGGCCTGGTGACACTCGAGGACCTGATCGAGGAGATCGTCGGTGAGATCTACGACGAGTACGACGAGGCACATCCGGTTTACACGATGACGCCGGGTGGCCAGCCGCTGATTGACGGTGGCGCGCCGATCGATGAAGTGAACGAGAAATACGAGCTCGAGCTTCCCGAAGAGGACTACGATACACTGGGTGGCTTCATACTCGGTGAGCTGGGCCACGTGCCGAAACGTGGCGATTTGGTTCGGGTCCTAGGCGCTGACCTCGTCGTCGAGCGAGTCGATAATCGTCGGGTGCGCCTCGTGCGGTTGCTGAGGAGCGATGAGAAATCGAGGCGAGCACCGCGCGCGCAGCCGGGTAAACTCGGTAGTGATGAGGCCTCCGCCTAGGTGGATGTCGAGTGTCGGATATTGGGTATTGAATCGACATGGACGATCTTGACCGGCTCTACTACGAGTTCGTGGAGATACTTCGGCGAGAGCGACCGTCCGTGCTGAAGGATGAAGCGCTGACCATAGCCGAGGTCCACGAACAGATCATACCCTATCGCCGGATCCGTAATCGAGTGGGGCTCGGGTCGCACGGGGACTACGAGGCGACCCTCTCGCGCCTATTGTCTGGGGAGCGCGATTATCTGCTCAGCGACCGAGATGTACAGGAGGAGTTGAGGGCCGGACTGGTGGAATCGCTACCCGACATCCGTCGCTTCCTAGCGTTCCCCGATGTTCGCGTCTGGCTTAATGCCGAAAAAGTTCCGCCGCCTGGGGACATCCGCTATGCGCCGCCCGAGCTGCGTGAGGGGGTCGACTGGGTGAGCGAGGCGATCGAAAGCCACGAGGAGGAGCGCGCGGCCGAGTTGGAGGCTGGCGCGGAGGCGATGGCGGCGGCTGAGGCGGAGGCTGCCGGGCCGGCGTTTTGCCCGATGTGCGGCGGCGAAGCTCCCGAGTCGGCGGCGTTCTGTCCCTTTTGTGGCCGGCGGCTGACTGCGGAAGCCTGCCCGACCTGCAGCGCCGATCTGGACCCTGCCTGGTCGTTCTGTGCGCGGTGTGGGACCCCGCGGCCGGGGCCGGCAGGCTCTGCTTGACGGGCCTCGGGAGGGCCGGTATTATCCGTCCCCAAAATCTTCCTGCTTCAGAGTTTCGAGGGCAGTCTGCTGTCGGCGTCGGCCATCCGTTGCGCTTTGAGCTTTGTAGGCACGCCGGTCGAGGCGGCTGCTCTATAACCACACTGGAGGTAGAGAGATGTCTCGCAAGAAGGCAGTGATGGCACTGGGGATGGCGCTGGGGCTGGTGGCGTTCGTGGCTTGCTCGGGCGGTGAGTCCGAGTCGCAGGAGGCGGGCTCCGGCGCGATGGCGGAGGATCAGGCTACGGCGGCGGCCGAGGGCGAGCAGCAGATGGAGCTTCCCGAGGGCGTCACCATGGAGATGGTGAACCAGGGTGAAGAGGTTTACGCCGGCGCCGGTCTTTGTTACGTGTGTCACGGCGCTGAGGGTCAAGGTATGCCGGGACTGGGCGCGAATCTGACTGACGACGAATGGGTGCATGGCGATGGCTCGTTCGAGTCCCTCGTCGAGACCGTGATTAACGGAGTCGACTCGGGCGCGTCCACTTCGGGTACAGCGATGCCGGCAAAGGGTGGGAGTGGGATAACCGACGAACAGGCGAGACAGGTCGCTGCCTACGTTTGGACCCTGAGCCACTAGTGCAGTAAGCCGACCGATCACTGGAGAGCCGATGCCCCCGGCGGCTCGGCCCGTTCAGCTAATCTGCGGGCCCGAGCCCCGGGGGCTGGCTTGTCGGCAGGCGGTCCTCGCGCGAGCCTGACCCGGCGGCTAAGTTTCGAGCGGGTTCTCCGGCCAATATATATCCAACATCCGGGGGTTGATTGTGGAAGCATTACTCGCTGCCCTTGCCGTGGCCGGCGCCACCGCGTTGGCCACCAGTCTCAGAATACTGTGGGAGTACGAACGGGCGGTCGTGTTCCGGCTCGGGCGCCTGCGCGGAGCTCGCGGACCCGGACTCATCTTCCTGGTCCCGTTCGGTATCGAGCGCATGCAGCGTGTCAGTCTGCGAATCGTCGCGATGGATATTCCGCCGCAGGACGTGATCACGCGTGACAACGTGTCGGTGAAAGTGAACGCGGTCCTCTACTTCCGCGTCAGCACTCCGGTGAAGGCGATCGTAGAGGTCGAGGACTTCCTGTTCGCCACATCACAACTCGCGCAGACCACACTCAGGTCGGTGATCGGGCAGGCGGAACTCGACGACCTGCTCGCCGAGCGAGAGAAGTACAACGAGATGCTGCGCACGATCATCGACGAGCAGACCGACTATTGGGGTATCGAGGTGACTGCGGTTGAGGTTAAGGATATCGATCTGCCCCAGGAGATGAAGCGGGCGATGGCCAGGCAGGCTGAGGCGGAACGTGAGAGGCGCGCCAAGGTCGTCAACGCTCTGGGCGAGCACCAGGCGTCACGTAGACTGGTGGCGGCGGCGAAGATCATGAGTGCCGACCCCGCAGCCCTGCAGTTGCGCTTTCTGCAGACGGTCTCGGAGATCGCGGCGGAGAACAACTCGACCACCCTCTTCCCGATCCCGATGGACTTGTTCGAGGCGTTCAAGCAGAGGGTGCAGGCCGGGGCCGAGCAAAATGAGGAGGAGGTCGACGAAGCGGACGGGGATGTTCCGGAGTTGCCGCCGAGCATGGAGCTGCCGGGCCGGCTGGCGTCTGGCGAACCGGCCGGTGCGGGCAAGAGGAAGAAGAAAGACGAGTGACCAGCCGATCCCGGCGCTAGCCGGGCACCTGTCATAGGCTTGCAGTCGATGGAATCGGGCGGCGGGCGCTACCTCACGCGCCGAGACCTCGAGGCCGTCATCCGGAGGGCGGCGGAGCTCGAATCGTCAGGCGGCAGTGCTGTTCCCGAGCTGAGCGAGGCCGATGTGGTGCGCATCGCTCAGGATGTTGGCCTCTCGGAGGCCAACATCAGACGGGCGTTGGCCGAGCATAGCAGCGGCAGTGAGAGGCTGCTGGCGGACCGTGGCCTGATCTCGCGGCTCTGTGGCTCCGCCCTGGTGACGGCGAGTCGGACGATTCCGCGCTCGGCCGAAGAGATCGCTGCCAAGCTCGAGAGCCACTTCCAATTGAATCAGAGCCTCCAGTTGATTAGGCGGACACAGCACACTTCGCTGTGGGAGCCCGACAGGAGCGTGGTCGCATCGATCGTTAGGGGTCTCGACGTGTTCGGGCGGGGCTACCAGTTGGCCAAGCGCGGTCGGGCGGTCGAGCTTCGCGTGGTGCCCTTGAGCGATGAGTCCTGCCAGGTCGTCCTGACCTCGGACCTGGGGAACGAGCGCGCCGGCTGGTTCTGGGGGTTCGGTGTCGCGGTCGGCATGCCGCTGAGCTGGGTGTGGCTCGCCTTCATTCTGGAGGGGGGGTTCATCCCGGATCCGTGGCTGCTGGCCACACCGGGCATCATCGCAGCGACCGTCGCGCTGGCCCGGGTGGGTTATCGCCGGGGCGCGGCGAAGATGCGACTGATCCTGGACGGCCTCCTGGATCGCCTCGAGCATGACGAACCGCTAGAGCCGCCACGGCCGTCGTGGCGTGACTTGCTCAAGTAGAGTCGCGGTCAGGTGGTGGAGATCTGCCGGGGGCGAGCCCCGTAGCGGGCGGAATGTCTGTGGCAAAATGCACAAAATTGCCTTCTCGTCGCGGGTGGCCTGACCTTGAGAAAGTGCGCTTATTTAAATAGATTTCCTGGGTGATACTCCAGCAGTTGCGTCTCCGTAATTTCCGGAATTTTGAGGATGGGACCGTCGATTTTCCGGAGCGCGGCGCAGCCCTGATCGGCGCTAACGGTCAGGGTAAGACCAACCTGCTGGAGGCCGTCTACTACCTGGAAATCTTCCGCTCGTTCCGCGGGGCGCGCGACGAGCAGCTCGTGACCTTCGGGCGCGGGCACTTCCGGGTCGAAGCGCACCTGTCGGCGGGTGCTGGCGGCGAGGAGGTGGAGGTGGCGGCAGGTTACGCGCGGGAGGGCCGCCGCAAGAAGGTGACGGTCGGGGGCCGCGAGCCCCAGCGGGTTGCCGATGCCATCGGCCGGGTCGGAGCGATCATCTTCACTGCCAGCGACGTAGAAATCGTCGCCGGAGCTCCCGGCGCGCGGAGACGCTTCCTCGATATCATCCTCTCGCTTGTCGAGCCCGGGTACGTTACCGCTCTGCAGCGTTACCGGCAGATTCTGTCCCAGCGAAACGGGCTACTCAGGGATGACGTCGGTCCACATGAGCTGGGGGCCTGGAATGCCGGGCTGGTCGATGCAGGGAGCCGCATCGCCGAAGCGCGTGCGCGCTGGGTAGGCGCCAGACAGGCGAGCTTTGCCCGCTACTACGCCGCGATCTCGGGAGGGCAGGAGGCCGGAGTGGAATATTCGCCGGCGATCCCAGCGCCGGCCGGCGCCGAACCGGCGGTCGCTCTGGAGAGCTGGGCGGAGGCCTTCCATGTAGAGCTCGTGCGGCTCGCCGCCAGAGAACGCCGCCGCGGCGTGACCCTGGTGGGACCGCACCGCGATGATCTACGCTTCTGGGTCAGCGGCGGTCCGGAGGCCGTAGGCTTGCGAAGCTTCGGATCTGCAGGACAGCAGCGAAGCGCCGCGGTCGCCTTGAGGCTCGTGGAAGCCGAGACGCTGCGGGCCGCGTTGGGAAGGCGCCCCATCGTGATGCTGGACGACGTGTTTGCTGAACTCGACCCGCTTCGAGCGGAACGAGTCGTCGAGCTGTTCACGGCGGAAGACTGGGGCCAGGTTTTCGTCACGTCGCCGAAACCGAGCGAGTTCGCGTTCATGGGCGACAGCCTGACCGAGTATCGGGTCTTGGAAGGCACGGTCAAGCCGGTATGAGCGGAGAGCGTGGCGGCTTCCCACGTCCGGTGGGAGGACTGGTCGAGGAACTGCTCCGTGCTCGCGGCTTGCTGGACGGCGTGCAACGCGCATCGACGATCAGCGACTGGGCCGAGCGGGTCGGTCCGCAGATCGCGCGTGTCGCCACACCTGTGGGATTTGACCGCGGCATACTGTTCGTCGAGGTGCGCTCGTCAGCCTGGCTGATGGAGCTCGAGATGCAGGAGAGACGTATTCTGGAACGACTTAACGCGGGCCGCGGCGGGAGCGGCTTCAAGAAGATCGTGTTCAGGCTCGCTGGGGGTAGCTAGCAGGCCGAGTAACGTGTAAGGCCAGAGAAGTAAGAGGGAGAGCGATGGCAAAGCGATCGGGGACCGGGAAGAAGAAGGCGACGAAGAAGAAGCAGACCAAGGGCGGCAAGCCGAGGGCTCGGGCCGCAAAGTCGAGCCGGGGTAAGGCAACGGGCAAAGTGAAGGCCAAGAGCCGCACGGCCAAGGCGGCGAGCGCCAAGGGTAGAGGATCCGGGGGTGCGGGCTACACAGCAGGCAAGATCCAGGTCCTCAAGGGCCTGGAGGGTGTGCGCCGGCGCCCGAGTATGTACATCGGATCGACCTCGGGTCGCGGCCTTCATCACCTCGTCTTCGAGGTCGTCGACAACTCGATCGACGAAGCGATGTCGGGCTACTGCGACCAGATCGAGGTCTACATTCACGCGGACAACGCGGTGACGGTGGTCGACAACGGGCGCGGTATCCCGGTGGACGTCCACCCCTCGGAGAAGGTGCCGGGCGTCGAGCTGGCCATGCTCACCCTGCATGCCGGCGGCAAGTTCGACAAGGAGTCGTACAAGGTGTCGGGCGGTCTGCACGGTGTGGGCGTCTCGGTGGTGAACGCGCTCTCCGAGTGGCTCGAGGTCGAAATCCACCGCGACGGCAAAGTCTGGCGTCAGAAATACGGCCGCGGCCAGAAGAAGAGCGAGCTGAAAGTGGGCGGCAAGACGGATAAGACGGGCACCTTGGTGACGTTCAAGCCTGACCCCGACGTCTTCACCGAGCTCGAGTACGACTTCGATACGCTGGCGACGCGGCTCCGCGAGCTGGCCTTCCTAAATCGCGGCGTGAAGATCACGCTCAAGGACGAGCGGCGGGGTCAGGAGAAGAAGAGCAAGTACCAGTACGACGGCGGTATCAAGGAGTTTGTGAAGTACCTGCGTGGCAACAGGAAGGCGCTATTCGCCGAGATCATCTACATGGAGGCGAAGCGTCCCGAGTGCGAGATCGAGCTCGCC
>JASFTI010000219.1:0-6265 GCA_050053635.1 Gemmatimonadales bacterium | reverse complement strand
GAAGTGCGACAGGCTGGTCATGGTCTGGTGCGCGTCCACCGAGGTGTTCTTGAGGCAGGGCCCGGTGCACCAGTCGATCGAGGCGTTCGAGAAGGGGCTCGAGGATGACGATCCCGGCATCGCGCCGTCGATGATCTACGCCTATGCCGCCATCAGAGAAGGTGTCCCCTTCGCCAACGGCGCGCCGAACCTCACCGCCGATATCCCGGCCCTCCTTGCCCTCGCCAGGGACAAGCAAGTGCCCATCGGCGGCAAAGACTTCAAGACCGGCCAGACGCTGATGAAGACCATCCTCGCCCCGGGCTTCAAAGCGCGCATGCTCGGGCTCAGCGGTTGGTTCTCCACCAATATTCTGGGCAACCGCGACGGCGAGGTGCTCGACGATCCCGAGAGTTTCAAAACCAAGGAGGAGTCGAAGCTCGGCGTGCTCGAGTACATCCTGCAGCCCAAGCTCTACCCGGAGCTCTACGGCGACCTCTACCACAAGGTCAGGATCAACTACTATCCACCGCGCGGCGACAACAAAGAGGGCTGGGACAACATCGATGTCGTCGGTTGGCTCGGCTACCCGATGCAGATCAAGATCGACTTCCTCTGCCGCGACTCGATACTCGCCGCGCCCATCGTTCTCGATCTGGCCCTGTTTTTCGACCTCGCGCAACGCGCCGGCATGAGCGGCGTCCAGGAGTGGCTGTCGTTCTACTTCAAGAGCCCCATGACCGCGCCCGAGCTCTATCCCGAGCACGACATCTTCATCCAGCTTACCAAACTCAAGAACACGCTCCGTTGGCTCATGGGCGAAGCGCCGATCACCCACCTCGGTACGGAGTACTACGACGACTACTACAGGGACGTCTGAGCCGGTGGAACCTCGCTCTGTTGACGGCGCCCTCTTCATCGCCTTCGAGGGCGTCGAGGGTGCCGGGAAGAGTACCCAAATCAGACTCGTCGCCGACGAACTGCGACGGCTTGGGCGCGAGCCCGTCGTCACCCGCGAGCCCGGCGGCACCCGCGCCGGTGAGGCGATCCGAGCCGTCGCCCTCGACACCGAGCTCGACCTCGAACCCCTGCCCGAGCTGCTCTTGATGCTCGCCGCGCGAGCCGTCTTCGCGCAGCAAGTCGTCCGCCCGGCGCTCGACGCCGGCCACATCGTGCTCACCGACCGCTACGAGCTCTCCACCTTCGCCTACCAGGGCGGCGGCCGCGGCCTGCCGATCGACACGATTCTCGAGCTCAACACCCTGGCCACCGGTGGCCTGACCCCCGATCTCAGCCTGATCCTCGACGTCGATGTCGATCAGGGGCGCGCTCGCCAGGCAGCAGGCGTTGCCGATCGCATCGAGGGCGAGAGGCTGAGCTTCCACAGTCGCGTCGCCGAGGCGTATCGTGAACTGGCCTACAGCCGGCCCGATGTTGCGCTGGTGGACGGTCGCGGAGAGATTGAACAGGTATTCGCTGCGGTCTGGGGACTGCTAAACAACCGTTTCCCCGAAACTTTCCCGCCGCGCTAGGGTTAGTAGAAGAACGCGGGGCAACCCGTTTTTCTGAAAGAACGAACCGGAGGAGCCATGCAGTTGAAGAGGTCGTTCTGGAAGCCGGCGGCCGTCGGCCTGATCGCAGTTGTCAGCGGCGGTTGGCTGATCCAGCAGGGTGCACAGGGGAACGTCTATCTGAACCAGAAGATGTTCCAGGAAGTGATCCGAGTGATCTCGGACCGTTTCGTGGAGCCGGTCGAGCCGGCCGATCTCTACGATATGGCGGTCGACGGAATGATCGAGCAGCTGGGCGATCCCCACACGACACTGTTGAGGCCTGAGGACTACTCGCAGCTGCGGCTCACTACGACAGGCAACTACGGCGGGCTGGGGATCCGCATCGACGACAAAGACGGGTGGATCACCGTCGTGCAGACGCTACCCAACACGCCCGCCGAGCGGGCGGGCCTGAGACCGGGCGATCGACTCATCGAGGCGGACGGGGTGTCGATGGCGGATTGGACGCCGGACGAAGCAGTACGCGTCTTGCGGGGTCCGAAGGGTGCGCCGGTAGATCTGAAGATCGTGCGGGCTGGCGTGCCGGAGCCGTTCCCGGTGCGGATCGTTCGTGACGAGATCCATGTCGAGTACGTGACCAGCTTCATGCTGGACGACCAGGTCGGCTACATCCTGCAAGCGCAGTTCAGCGCCAACTCGGCTGAAGAGATCCGCGGTGAGATCGGCGAGCTCAGGGAGCAGGGGATGAGCGGCCTGATCCTCGACCTGCGTGACAACCCGGGCGGTCTGCTCGAGGAGGGTGTCGCCGTCTCCGATCTCTTCCTCGACGGTGGCTCCGAGGTTGTCGAGACACGCTCGCGTATTGCCAACCAGAACGAGACCTACTTCGCGGAACGGCGGCCTGCCGACCGCGAGCTGCCGGTGGTCGTCCTGGTCAACTGGTACTCGGCCAGCGCCTCCGAGATCGTCGCCGGTGCCCTTCAGGATCACGACCGCGCCCTCGTGTTGGGGACACCCACCTTCGGCAAAGGCTCGGTACAGACCCTGTATCGGGTGGCGGGCGGCAACTACCTGAAGATCACGACGGCCAAGTGGTACACGCCCAGCGGTCGCTCTATCCATCGCGAGCGCGGCGCAACACCAGAGCTGCTGGCATCCGCCCCCCAGGCACCCGGTTCGACGGAAGCTCCGTCGGCCGCACGCGAGCCCGAGGTCTTCTATACCGAAGCCGGTCGCGAGGTCTATGGCGGTGGTGGGATCACGCCGGACCTGATCATCATCGCCGACACGCTCTATACCCCCGAGGCGGAATTCCGCCGGTCCTTGGGTGAGCAGCTGAGCAAGTACTACGACGCACTGTTCCGCTACGCCGTCGAGTACGTGAACTCTCATCCGGACCTGCAGCCCGACTTCGAGGTCTCCCCGGCAATGCTCGATCGACTGTACGAGCGGGTCGTCGACGCCGGGGTCGACGTCGATCGCGAGGTTTTCGACGGCTCGAACCGGCTCAACGCCCGCGACCTGGCGATTCAGATTGCTACCGTGGCTTTCGACGACGTGACCGCGCAGCGTCGCCGTCTGTTGATCGATCGTCAGCTCGCGATGGCTGCCGAGTTGCTGCGCGATGCCGGCTCGCAGGAGCGGCTGTTCACTCTGGCCGCCGAACGCGAAGGTGATGAGATAGCGGCAGCAGTCGAACGCTGAGGAGCCCTAATGACAATACCCGGCTGGCTGGCCGCGTTGGCGGTCGGGCTACTGGCCGGTGCAGTCTCCGGACTCGTAGGAATAGGGGGAGGGGCCGTCATGGTCCCCTTCCTCTATTTTTTTCTTCAGCATCCCGAATTGAGCGCTGTCCACGTGCCTGCCGCACAACAGGCGGTCGTCGCCCACGCGACCAGCCTCCTGGTCATTATCCCGGTCAGTATGCGCGGCGCATGGCTTTACCACCGGGCCGGACTGGTCGAATGGCGCGCCGTCTGGCGCATGGGGCTGGCCAGCGTGGTGACCGCGTCGCTGGGCGCGCGTCTAGCCGTGGCTCTGCCCGGCGCGCTGCTCAAGCTGGCGTTCGGAACTTTCCTGCTGGTCATCGCGGCACGGCTCTTCATCGGCAAACGCTCCAGCGAAGCGACGGGCGACTGGTTGGAACCCCACATGCACACCGGCCGGGCGCTGGCCGGCGGCGCCGGGGTCGGGTTCTTTTCCGCGCTGCTCGGTGTGGGCGGCGGCCTCGTAGCGATCCCCGTGCTCATCTATGGCCTCCACCTGCCGATCAGGAAGGTCACGGGCACCTCGCTCGCGCTCATCACTTTCACCGCGCTGGTCGGCGTCATCGCCTACGCCGTCAGCGGTTGGGCCGCTGCCGCTGCGGCCGGACCGCTGGCCTACTTCCATCTGCCTGCGGCTCTCGCACTGGCGATCGGTGCCCTGCTCGCCGTGCCCCTCGGTACGGGTCTCCAGATGCGCATGCCGACCTACGCACTGCGCAAGATGTTCGCCATCGTCTTCCTCCTGCTGGGCGCGCGAATCATTATGGTGAATTTCTTTAGCCTACTGGGCGGCCGATGAGACGTGACGAACTGATCATCGTCTTCACCAAACCCGCCGAGCCCGGGAGGGTGATGACCGGCCTGCTTCCCATCCTCACTCCCGACGAGGCCGCCGAATTCCACCTCGCCGCACTTGCCGACACGCTGGCAGCCGCCAAGCGGACGCTTCGCGGACCCGTCGAGCTGCATGTCGCCGGCGACAAGGATGATGTGGCCGAGCTGCGCGCACTGCATCCCGCGCACAGGGTGCGACAGCAGTGCGAGGGCGACCTCGGCGACCGGCTGATCCATGCGTTCGCCGAGGCGTTCGCCCGCGGGGTAGAGCGTGTGCTCATCCTGGGCAGCGATCACCCGACGCTGCCGTCCAGCTACATAGCCGATGCGTTGCAGCAGCTGAAGGACGCCGATGTGGTCATCGGGCCCGCCCGCGACGGCGGCCACTACGCCATAGCCATCCGCCGCACCAGTTGGCCCGAGGCGCGTGTCATCTTCCGACGCATCCCCTGGTCCACGGCTGGCGTGCTTCGTACCAGCCTTGAGCGCGCCGACCTGGTGGACCTCGATGTCGTCCTTATGCCGGACTGGTACGATATCGATTCGCCGGACGATCTCCAAAAGCTGCGAGGCGATGTCAGCTCCGACTCCTCCTGCGCACGCTTTCTCCACGAAGTCGACAGGAGGCGCAGCTGAGCGGCGACGTCGATGGACCGGCGCGGCCGGCCGTACCGCCGGCGCTCATCATCGCCCTCGCCGCTGTCGGTATCTCATGGGCGGCGATCTTCGTTCGCTGGTCCGATGTCTCCGCCTACGTGCTCGCCTTCTGGCGACTCGCCCTGTCGCTCGTCGTCATCGCCGCGGCTCTCACCGTCGGCCGCGGATGGTCGCGCATGTTCCAGGTCCGGCGTTCCGACGCTGCGCTGCTCGCCGTGGCGGGCCTGCTGCTCGCTTATCACTTCGTCGCCTGGTTCATCTCACTCGACTACACGACCGTCGCCAGCTCGACACTCTTCGTCAGCCTACACCCGATCTTCGCCGCCGGGCTCTCCGCCATCTGGCTACATGAGCGGCCGACACGCGGCGAATGGTCGGGTATCGCGGTCGCGATGATGGGCGCCGCCGTGATCGGGGGTGCCGGCCTGGCGCTCGGCGCCGAAGCGATGAAGGGGAACATGCTGGCGCTCTCGGCGGGTGTGGCTGATGCCGGATATTTCGTGATCGGCCGGTCGCTGCGCCGCCGCTTGGGAATATGGCCCTACGTCGCCTGGGTCTACCTGATCGCCGCGCTCGTGCTGGTACCGTTCATCTTCGTCCGCGGCGAAGCTTTTTTCGACTACCCGGCCCGCGAATGGTGGATCTTCATCGGGCTCGCCGCTGGGCCTATGCTACTCGGCCACACCGGTTTTAATTGGGTACTGCGCTATGTCCGCGCCTATATTGTCAACCTGGCGGTTCTCAGCGAGCCGCTAGGCGCGAGCCTGCTCGCCTGGTGGCTGCTCGGCGGTGAGGAGGTGCCGGGGCTGACCACCTTGGTAGGTGGCGTCCTCATTCTCACGGGCCTCGCCGTATCCATCTATTCGCGAAGGGGAGCGAGCACTTGAGCAGAGGTGACGCTTTCATCGAGGTGACCCGCGGTGGCCGCGTCGAGTCACGGCATCGCGTCTCGGGCGCGCTGATCGATGAGCAGGGCCGGCTGCGCGCCTGGGTCGGCGACCCGCAACTGCTCACGTTCTTTCGCTCGGCGGCGAAGCCGCTCCAGGCACTCCCCATCGTCGCCGATGGCGCCGCCGATGCACTCCGGCTCAGCGACGCCGAGCTCGCCGTCTGTTGCGCGTCTCACTCGGGCGAGCCGCCGCATGTCGAAGTGGTGCTTTCGATATTGGGCAAGATCGGATGCACGGAGGATGACCTGGTCTGCGGACCGCACTGGCCGTTCCATAAGCCGTCCGCCGAAGCGCTGCGCCAAGCTGGTGAGTCGCCGGGTCGCGTCCACAACAACTGCTCGGGCAAGCACGCCGGTATGCTCGCCTGGTCCCGGCACGCGGGGGTCGAGACGAGGGATTATCATCACGCCGACCACCCTGTGCAGCGGCGGATCTGCACAGAGATCGCCGGCTGGGCGAACTCGCGCTGCGAGGCGATGCCGGTAGGCGTCGACGGCTGTGGTGTCCCGTCGTTCGCGCAACCGCTGAACGTCATGGCCGGCATCTACGCGAACATCGTGGCCGC
>JASFTI010000218.1:0-6305 GCA_050053635.1 Gemmatimonadales bacterium | reverse complement strand
CTCTGCGCTCACCACGCCGCCCATGCCTGCACGTTCGAGGCTCGCGCCGTAGACGTTGAGGCGTGGGAAGCGCAGCAAGAGTCTGTCGGGCTCAGGGTCGCCGACCGGCTGCGGCGCAGGGCTGCCATAGAAACCGCGGTACGCGTACAGCGACACATCGGCGCCTGCTAGGCGACGGTAAACGCGGATGGCCACCTCACCATTGGAGAGACGGAGAGCTGGCCTCCGCTCGACCGGGGGTAGATCTGGGAAAGGCTCGAAGAGGACGAACCTGTCCGGGGCGGGCACGCGGTCCGGCTCAAACCAAGGGATCAGCACGAGCTCGGCCGATACCAGCCGAGACGTAACATCCAGCTTCAGCCCATCGACGCCGACCTTTAGATACTGAAGCGGCCGGCCCGAAAAGAACGCCACATAGTCCTTCGGGAACACGTCGTTGATGAAGATGAGGTCGCCGACACCCCAGGTGATAATCTGGCGTCCCAGCCTCAGTGCGACCGGGCTCGCCAGGAAATCGACGTACCCCTCGCGCAGCTCGAGGTCCGCCCGCTCGCTGAGCGCATCGTGGAACAAATCGACCTTCGCCAGGAAACCTGCTATGCCACTCTCTGAAAACTGCTCGAATTCCAGTTGCAGCCGTGCCTCGCCCAACAGGAAATCGCGAGAGAGAAGTCCCGCGCGACCGGCTCCCGTCGTGCGGACCGACCAGTTGACCTGGAAAAAACCGTGGAACGGCCAGTCCGACCCCTGGCCTTGTGCCGCCACGGGCATTGCCGTGATCAGGGCGAACGACAGAAAGATCGTGCGGGTAGACACGGGCCACTAGCGGATCCAGCGCCGGGGCGGCCGGCGGAGGCTGGCTTCGGTGAAGAGATCGTCTCCGATCCCGACATTGTACTTCACCTCCGAGAACGTCACTTCGGTCCGGTGACCCGTCTTCACGTTCTTCATCGTTCGCTTGACTACCGTCGCGACGCTAGTTGAGCCGGCCTCGATCGGGCGGATCTCGTCGCTCGTGAAGACGCGGTACAGCTCACCCTGTACATCGTAGTATTCCTCGCGCAGAGGAAGTCCGGTCGCTTGATCGATCCAGGACACCTTTCGCTCGTATTCGGCCGATCGCACCGGCCGACTCTCCACCACGAACACAGGGTGTGCGTCGAGTGTGTCCTCTCGGACAATCTCGTGCTCGTCGGCGCTCACATCGCGGCCCGAGACATCCTCGTAGTTGAAATCGGAGCCCACGAAACTCGAGCGTGCGTCGTCCGCGGCGATCCGCCGAACCAGGTTGATGGCAGGTACAAAGATCCAGCGATCGTCATCACGCTCAGGGTACTTCCACACCATGAAGGTTGTGCCGCGCACGTCGGCTGGGCGGTGAAAGTACATGTAGAAGCGCTGCTCACCGGCCGCGAAGTTCTTCCTCAACATCGTGAGCTCCCGCTCTCGGCTACGCCCATCCTTGCTCACCAAGAGCATCTGCACCCGCGCGACCATATCCGTGCCGGCGCTGTGGAACACCTGCTGTGACCAGGCGACAATCTCGTTTGCGTCCGGCTCCTGGCGGCCATCGCGGTAGGGCCCAGTAGTGACATCCAGCGGCGTGGAAAGCCCCTGGTCAAATCCGCTTTCCAGCGGAGTCGCACCACCAACGGCGAGCACCGTCGCTGCGATGAGCAAGCCTGATCTCATACGGCCACCTCCGTCGCTGTGAGCGCGAGCTCGCTCGTGAACAGTCGGCCGCCGGTCAATCGCATGAGCGCGGGCAAAACGACGAGCGTGGCCAGCGCGCTAAAGATCATGAGCGTGGCGAAGAAGAGGCCGACGGTGACATAGGGCGTTAGCCTCGACACCATCAGCGGCAGGAACCCAATGATGATCACCACCGCGTTACGTGTGATGGCGCGTGCCGGAAGGCCAAAGACCGCCTGATTGGCACGCTTCAGATCGGCTGTCTCCGATACGCGGCCTCTGTAACGGTGAACGAAGTGGATCGCGAAGTCGATCGCGAGGCCCAGGCTCAGCGATGAGCAAACCGCGATCGGCATGTCGTAGTCCTTCCCGATGAACCCAACCAGAGCGTAAGAGAGAAGGATCGCCAGTGTAAGTGGTACCATCGACACGAACCCCAGCGGTATCGAGCGGAAGAGGAGAATCATGAGCAGAAGAACAACAACGAAACTGCCGAGCACTGCCCGCAGCATCCCCACGACCATCAGATCCTGCCATACCTTGTTGATGTACGTGAGCCCCGACCAACGCAATGTGAGTCCCGCGGTCGATGCCTCGGTGAATTCACGCGCGCTCGTGGTAACGGCTTCCATGTCGCGATTGTCGCCCGACTTCATCTGCACCCAGAGATTAGCCTGCCGAGCATCGTAGTCGATGAAATTGTCCAGCTCGTTGGGATCACCCGACGATTGCACGAGGAACAAGTACTGCCCGATCGCATCACGCTCATTCGGGACGGCGTCGTATTCCGGGTCTCCGCCGCGCAGGAGGTAGTTCGTGCGCCGGACGACGTCGGCGATCGAGGTGACCTTGCCGACCTGCGGCTGGACCTCCAGGTGCCGCGCCAAACGGTCCAGGTAAGCCATCGCCACCGGATCCTTGATCGGCTCCTCGCCCTCCCCCTCGGCGACCAGATAGGCCATGTACGTGCCGCCAAAGAGTCGGTTCATCACACGATCCGCTACCCTTACAGGCTCACCCGCCCGAAACCATCTCACGGGATTGTCGTTCACCACGATCCGGCTAACACCGATGACGCCGATGCCCAGTAGCACCACCGTCCCCGCCGTAACCAGCTCGGCCCGGCGGAACACCGTCGCTCCGAACCGCTCCAGCCACCGCGGCCAGGCGCCCATGCTCCTTTTCTCACCCGGGCCGAGATTCGCGAGACGTTTCTCTCCGACCAGCATTATCCCGGCAGGGATCACCGAGATCGTCAGCACCCACGCCGCCAGGATGCCGACTGCGACGAAGACACCGAAGACGCGAACGGGCGGGATATCCGCGAGGGCGAGTGAGGCGAAGCCCACCGAAGTCGTGATCGACGTATAGAGCATCGGACGAAACAGCTCGTCCATCGTGGCTTGCAGCGTCGCGGCCCTATCACGGACGGCTGGGTAGCGATCGTAGAACTCGCTCAGCACATGCACGGCGTCCAATACCGCGATCGGCATCAGGAAAACAGGGATCATCGAACTCATGATATGGACGGTGTAGCCGAGCCCGATGAGCGCGCCCATCGCCCAGATCACGCTGAACATTGCCACGACCATGGCTGGTACGATTAGCGTCACCCGGCGGAAGAGCACCCAAAGGAGCAGGAATATCACCAGCCCGACGAGAGGTGCCGTCACGCCCATCTCCCTGAACATCTCGTGGCCGAACGTGTCCTCGGCTACCGGGAGACCCGCCATGTACAAGCGCTGTCCGGGTCCCAGCTCCTCTTCGGCCAGTCGCTCGATCTCACGCGAGATGCGGTAGCTCTGATCCTTCTGCTCGATCGGTATGTAGATCGCGATGGCAGTGCCGTCGGACGATGCAAGCTTCTCTGCAAGCAGCGGGTTGGCGGCAATTCGTCTACCGATCGCCTCAGCTTCTTCCATGCTCTCCGGCGCCTCGGGCATGACGGGCCCGATATGTAGCAGACCATCCTCCACTGTGATGTCGTCCGTGGTCGTGAGGCTGACCATGTCGTCGACAATCACACCGGGGATTGCAGCGATCCGGTCCGTTAGGCGCGCGACACGTCGGAGCGGATCAGGCCGGAAAACACCTCCTTCATCCACCACGCCGACGACAATCAAGTCCTTGATCCCGAAATCTTCCTTGACCGCGTCATACACGACACGGTCGGGCTGAGTCCTCTCCAACATGTTCTCGGGATCGGTGTCGATCGTGATGGACCTGAACTGCCAGCCTAAGAAGGCGGTCACAATCGTCGCCAGCACGAAGGTCCAACGTGGATAACGAATGGCAAAGTCGGTGAGCAAATTCACGTTCAATAGCCTGTTGGAGGTTGACCTTTAACCGGGTCAAAAACTGAACACGCCTGGCAGAGCCCCGCCGTGAATCATTCGGCCTCCTCACCCACCACCACCGGATAGCCAAGCGCCCGCCAGTCGGGAACGCCGTGCTCCAGCCGGGCAGCAGTGAAGCCCCGCGCACGAAGACGCTCGATCGCCTCGATCGCCAGGACGCAGTACGGACCACGACAGTACGCCACGATGTCGCGGTCCCGAGGAAGATGCGCGAGCTTACGGTCTAGCTCGCTGAGAGGCACAGACAGCGCTCCCGGGATGTGCCCCGCGCGGTACTCCTCCGTTGGCCGGACATCGAGAATGGTCACTTCCCCGCTGCGGACCCGAGCCAAGAGGACCTCCCGGTCGACTGCTTCCATCGTCCCGCGTCCCTCGAGGAACTCGCGTGTCACGTGCTCGATTTCGGCCAGTCGCGACTCGGCGAGAACGCGCAGCGACCGAAAGAAATCGCAAACCATCTGGTCAGCGAGTCGATATGTGACGTGAACGCCCTCCTTCTCGGCCTCCACGAGCCGGGCGCGCCGCAGCACCTGGAGATGCTGGGACGTGTTCGCGACGCTCTGGTCCACGGCTGAGGCCAGGGCTTCGACGGTTCGAGGCCCCTGGCAGAGGATGTCGAGGAGCTCCAGACGACGTGCGCTAGCGAGGCCCTTCCCGATGCGACCGAACTGCTCGTAGATGGCGTCCTTGTATTGCCGGCCTGAGATCTCCATATAATATCTTCCTTTCGACTATTCAATTGATTACTTGAATATGCGGCCAACCCTGCAACCCGTCAACGAGCGTAGCTCACCGGCTGGAGCAGGGCGGCTCCCGCGAAGCACGGCGATGGCTATTACAGCCGGGTTAGAGAGGCCAGCAGTCTGTCACCGGGATCGTCACCTGGAAGCGCGGGCGGTCGCGGAGAGCCAGGATCCTACCCCTTCCGCGTTGCTGCCCGTTCGCCAGACCGCCATCTTGAAGTAGGCCGAATCTCGCTCCATTCCGCCGGTATCCTTACAGGCTCCCCTCGCTGGAGGAGGGCATGTCCGACGTGTTCGACCGCCGCGAGGCTGCGCTGGCCGACCGGGCAAGCAAAGCCGTGCGGTCCGTCTTCGCCGTCCTCGTACTCGCCTTCTGCGCGTGCGCAGGTGACGACGAGGCTGAATTTGCCGTACCTGCAGGCGCCGGGCCCGGCGAACTGAACCTCAAGCCCTGCACGTACGAGGCCCGCGATATCGAGTACGCCGCCGACTGCGGGAAGCTTGTCGTGGCGGAGAACCGAAGCGACCCGGACTCGCGGCTCATCGCATTGCCCGTCATCCGCGTTCGCGCCACCGGCCCGGGTTCGGGCGAACCGATCTTCTGGCTCGCAGGCGGTCCCGGAAGCTCGAACATGCGGTTCTCGCGCCTGCGGGGATTGATCGAGGACTACGACATCGTACTGGTCGGCTACCGCGGCGTGGACGGCTCGACCGTCCTCGAGTGTCCCGAGTTCGCGGAAGCGCTCGAGCATCTTCCCGCCGGCCTAACGGAGCGGACCAGCTTCGACAGCCTGGCATCCGCCATCGCTCGCTGCGCGACGCGCCTGCAAGACGAAGGCGTCGACCTGGACGGCTACACGCTCACGGAGGTGGTCCAGGACATGGAGCACGCCAGGGCCGCCTTCGGGTTCGACCGCGTGGACCTACTGAGCCAGAGTTACGGCACGCGGCTGGCCTTGATCTATGCCTGGCTCTACCCCGAGAGCATACACCGCTCGGCGATGATCAGCGTAAACCCGCCGGGGCACTTCATCTGGGATGCGGAGATCATAGACGAGCAGTTGGAGTACTACGCGAACCTCTGCGCCCGAGATCCCGAATGCAGCTCGCGGACCGATGACCTGGCGGAGTCGATGCGGGACGTGGCCAGCGACATGCCGGACCGCTGGCTGTTCTTGCCCATCGAACGAGGCAACGTGCTGACTGCTACGTTCATGCTGCTCTACCACACGGGAACGGCGAAGGACGTGTTCGATGCTTGGCTGGCCGCCGAGGCGGGAGACGCCAGTGGGCTGGCTTTGCTCTCTCTGTCCATCGACTTCATGCTCCCTAGGTCTCCGATCGCCTGGGGAGAGTCGGCCGCCAAGGGCACGAGCTCCGACTATATCTACGATCCCACAAGAGACCGCCTGGCCGAGACGTTTCCACCCGGGTCGATCATCGGAGCACCCGCTTCGTTACTCGGGTGGAGCGCCGCGAAGGGTTGGCCGGCCAAGCTGATTCCGGAAGAGCT
>JASFTI010000217.1:0-6317 GCA_050053635.1 Gemmatimonadales bacterium | reverse complement strand
CCGGTCGTAGGGCGCGCGGCGGCTGCTGAGGATCTCAGGCTCGAGGGCGATTGGGCACCGGAACAGGGATACCTGTACCGCTCCGGCCAGTTCACCTTCATGGGGGCGGAGGTTCCGGCGGTCTATCTGGGGCACGGCCTGGACTTCATCGGACAGATGCCGGGCTGGGGTGCACGGATGATGAGCGAATATCGCGAGCGTCACTTTCGCCAGCCGAGCGACGAGTACCGGCCGGACTCGGACCTGCGAGGCGCCGTGCAACAAGGACGAGTCGCGTTTCGAGTGGGGCTCGCAGTGGCGAACGCGCGAGAACGGCCACGTTGGAATGAAGGATTGGAAAGTGTCAACTGAATCCGTGGAATCCAATTCCACATTCCCGGACTCCCGAATTCCCGACCCTATACCTTCGGTAGCGTGACCCCGACCTGCTTCTGGTATTTGCCTTTGCGGTCGCCGTAGCTGACCTCGCACGGCTCGTCGGACTCGAAGAACAGGACCTGCGAAATCCCCTCGCCGGCATAGATCTTCGCCGGCAGGGGCGTCGTGTTGGAAATCTCCAGCGTCACGTGACCTTCCCACTCGGGCTCGAACGGCGTGACGTTGGTGATGATCCCGCAGCGGGCGTACGTCGACTTGCCTACACAGATCGTCATGATCGTGCGGGGTATGCGGAAGTACTCGACCGAGGAGGCGAGGGCGAACGAATTGGGCGGGATGATGCACACATCGCCTTCGTACTCGACAAATGACCGTGCGTCGAACTGCTTCGGATCCACGATGGCACTGTTGACGTTGGTGAAGATGCGGAAGTTGCGGGCGACCCGCATGTCATAGCCGTAGGAGCTGAGCCCGAACGAGATTACCCCGTCGCGGACCTGTTTCTCCTCGAACGGCTCGATCATCCCGTGTTCCAGAGCCATCGTACGGATCCAGCGGTCGCTCTTTATGCTCATTTACACTCCGTGATGGTCTAGCGGGTGACGCCACCAGAGTTGAAGAGGCAGGGAATCGGGATTCCTTGACTACTTGATTAACGGGTCGCTGAAGAAGGTCCGTCGACATCGGTCGGCACCGGGGTCCCGTGGGGGTCCACCTTGGACCTCGCTTCACCGCTCGCCAGTTACGCTCCGGGGTGGCACGAATATAGCGCCAAGGGGGGCGGCATCAAGGTGGAATGTTATTGGACAGGCGCGGTCCGGCTGGGTGGACAACCGCTTGACGGGGAGCGAGCCGGGTTGGGATTTCTATTGACAGGTCCCACCGCGATGTTATTATGGCCGCGCTTTCTGGCCAATTCTCGAGCGCTGGGGGATGACCGACGATGCTGCGGGAGTACCTACCGGTCCTAATGATCTTCGTCATGAGCCTGGGCGCGGGCGCGGTGATGGTGATCGGGTCGGCCATCTTCAGCAACTATCGGCCGACGCCGGTGAAGAAGGAGCCTTACGAGTCGGGCATGCCGCCGGTGGGTGATGCGCGGGATCGGTTCGCCGTGAAGTACTACATCGTGGCGATGCTGTTCCTGCTGTTCGACGTCGAGGTGGTGTTTCTGTTCACCTGGGGCGCGGTATTCCGCCGACTGGGGCTGTTCGGCTACGTGGCGATCATGATCTTCATCGTACTGTTGATCGCCGGTCTGCTGTACGAGTGGCGGAAGGGCGCTCTGGAGTGGGATTGACGCCTTTCAGCCGCGGCGAACGAGTCGGGGGTTGGAGAAGAGATAAGGGATGTCAAAGGGAAGCGAAGCCATGGGAAGCGGCGCGCGCCGTCAAATAGAGACCGAGATACCGCGCAACTGGTTCATCGCCAAGCTTGACGACCTGATCGTTAATTGGGCGCGGCGCAGCAGCCTCTGGCCGATGCCGTTCGGCACGGCCTGCTGCGCGATCGAGATGATGGCGACGGCGGCCTCGAAGTACGACATGGCGCGTTACGGCATGGAACGTATGGGCTACACGCCGCGGCAGGCGGATGTGATGATCGTGGCGGGCCGAGTAGCCTACAAGATGGCCCCAGTGATGCGCCGGATCTGGGACCAGATGCCCCAGCCCAAGTGGTGTATCAGCATGGGCGCCTGCGCATCGACCGGCGGCGTGTTCGACACTTACACGCTGATGCAGGGGATCGATACCGTTGTTCCCGTCGACGTCTACGTGCCTGGATGTCCGCCGCGTCCCGAAGGTCTTCTATACGGGCTGCTGATGATTCAGGAGAAGATCAAAGGCGAGTCCGTCGTCGACCGTCGGTCGCGTGTCGAGGACCCGGAACGCGTCGGAAAGCCTCACCTGACGCCGGATGAAATCGAGCACATCGCCCAGCCGTTCGGGAATTCGGTCTTCCAGAACCGGGTGAGTGGACTCGAGAGCTCATCTCCCATCCATCGGCCAGGCGATCGCAAGGAGTGACGGCACCCGGCGAGTCGTGAGGCTCCCGCGGGACGCCGAGGGTTCAGCCGGCGGCGGCTCGGTGTCTGACCGGCGCCCACAGGAAACACAGGTAAGATAGCATGTCGCCGAGTACTGTCTCGGGTAAGGATATGAATAGAGGGGCTGACACGGTCTCCCAGCGGCCCGACGTAAGAGACCTGTCCTCCCGGTTCGGGGATGCGATTCGCTCGGTCGAGACCGACGCGGTGGGCCAACCGGTGGTCAATGTCGATCCGCAGCGGAGCTTCGAGGTCCTCGAGTACCTGAAGAGCTCTCACGGCTACGACATGCTGAAGGACATCACGGGGCTCGACCTCGGTGGTGGCCGGCCCCTGCAGGTCGTTTATCAGCTCTGGTCGACGCAGGACTCCACGCCGCTGCGCCTCAAGGCGGCGCTGCCTCCCGATCGCCCCAAGCTCAAGAGCGTATTCGGCTTATGGCGCGCGTCCAATTGGCTGGAGCGCGAAGTGTACGACATGTTCGGCGTCACCTTCGAGGGGCATCCCGATCTGCGCCGCATCCTGATGCCGGAGAACTACGAGGAAGGCTACCCGCTGCGTAAGGACTTTCCGCTGCGGGGCCGCTTCTCGCGGGCCGAGCAGACGCGGCTGGCCATGTCACGCCAGATGGAGGACCTCTACAGCCCGGACGAGCTGTCGGTACACGGGCGGAGCGGCGGACGCGGCGCCGAGTCGGATGAGGGTCTGGAGACCCAGAACATGATCCTCAATATCGGACCGCAGCACCCGGCGACCCACGGTGTGCTGCGGCTGGTTTGCGAGCTCGACGGCGAGACGATCGTCAGGTGTACGCCGCACATCGGCTACCTGCACACCGGATTCGAGAAGCTCTCCGAGTACCGGACCTGGAACCAGGTCATCCCGCTCACCGACCGCATGGACTACCTGGCGCCGATGCTCTACAACATCGGCTACGCCATGGCGGTCGAGGAGTTGCTCGGCATCGAGGTCACACCACGTTGCAAGGTGATACGGGTCATCTGCTCGGAGCTCAACCGCATACTCTCCCACCTCATCTGGGTTGGAACGACAGCCATCGACATCGGTGCGATGACTCCTTTCCTCTACACGTTCGAGGAGCGGGAACGGATCTATAACCTGCATGAGGCGTATGCCGGCGCCCGGATGACGACCAGCGTCAGTCGGGTGGGCGGAATGATGGCGGACGTGCCGCCCGGCTGGCTGGACAGTGTGCGTGATTTCGTCGAGACGTTCCCGAAAACGCTGCAGGAGACCGAGAAGCTACTGACACAGAACTCGATTTGGGTCGGGCGGACCCAGGGTGTGGGTGCTATCGGGGCCGAAGACGCGGTGAACGTCGGCGCCTGCGGGCCCAACCTGCGGGCCAGCGGCGTGGCCTACGACGTGCGCAAGGACAAGCCGTACCTCGACTATGGGAGCTACGACTTCGACGTCCCGATCGGTGAGTACGGCGACGTCTACGACCGCTACCTGGTCCGGATGGAGGAGATGCGGCAGTCGCTCCGCATCCTGGAGCAGGCCCTCGATCGAGTTCCCGGCGGTCCGATCAACGTCGACGACCCGCGGGTCGTCTTGCCGCCGAAGGCGCAGGTGATGGGGTCGATCGACGGAATGATCTCGCATTTCAAGTTGGTGATGGAGGGCCTGAAGGTACCGGCGGGCGAGGTATGGTCATCGATCGAGAGCTCGAAGGGCGAGCTGGGCTTCTATCTAGTCGCCGACGGGGGGCCCAAACCGGTTCGCTGCCGCTACCGCGGCCCATCGTTCATGAACATGTCGACGTTGCCGTATCTCGTAGAAGGCGAGCTGATCGCCGACCTGATTGCCGTGAACGCGAGCATCGATATCGTGCTCGGGGAGATCGATCGATGAGCGAGGTGCCACACCCCGCCATCGCGGGCGCCCAGCCGTCACAGCGGGCGGAGAAGGACCCCGAGGCGCCGCTGTTCGAAGGCGCCTACAAGGAGCGCTTCGATCGTATACTTACGCGCTACCCGAACAAGCGGGCCGCGCTGTTGCCCGTCCTCCACCTGGCGCAGGAGATCCGCGGTTGGATTTCGCCGGAGACGATGAGCCGGGTAGCGGAACTGCTCGACCTGACGCCGGCCTACGTTCGCTCGATCACATCGTTCTACACGATGTTCAGCATGCGTCCGTTGGGGAGGCACCTGATCCAGGTGTGCGTGGGTATCGGCTGCGACCTCTGTGGAGCGGAGGAGGTTACCGAGAGATTCCTCGAGCTGACGAAGACGCGGATCGGTGAGACATCGGAAGACGGTAGGTACACGGTGGTCGAAGTCGAGTGCTTGGGCGCCTGCGCGTTCCCCACCGTGGTTCAGGTGAACGACAAGGTCTACGAGAGTGTCACGGCCGAGGACATCGAAGGCCTGTTGAAGGAGTTGGACTGAGCATGGCGTATCCCTACGAGCATCCCCGCGAGAGCCGGATGCTCTCCCAGTATTTCGGAGAGGTGGACGCCATCGGGATCGACGGCTGGATCGAGCGCGGCGGTTACAAGGCACTCGACAAGGCGCTCGGCATGGCAGAGGACGATGTGATCGAGGTCGTCAAGGACTCGGGTCTGCGCGGCCGCGGCGGCGCCGGCTTCCCGGCGGGGCTGAAGTGGAGCTTCATGCCGAAGGACGGCAAAGTTCCCAACTACCTGGCGTGCAACGCCGATGAGAGCGAGCCCGGCACCTTCAAGGATCGCGAGCTGATGCGCTGGACCCCGCACCAGGTCATCGAGGGGATCATCATCTGCAGCTACGCGATCCGCGCTCAGCACGCCTACATCTATATCCGCGGCGAGTTCGTCGATGTCCTGCGCGTGCTGAACCGCGCCGTGGTCGAGGCGTACGAGCGGGGCTATCTGGGCGCGAACATCCTGGGTTCCGGGTACGAGCTGGACCTGACGGTGCACGTCGGGGCAGGGGCCTACATAGCCGGCGAGGAGACCGGCCTGTTGAACTCGTTGGAAGGCCGCCGGGCCGAGCCTCGGATCAAGCCGCCCTTCCCGGCGCAGAGGGGCGCCTTCGACATGCCGACCACGGTGAACAACGTGGAGACCCTGGCCTCGGTGCCCCACATCGTGCTGAACGGATCCGACTGGTACAGGCAGTGGGGGACGGAGAAGAGCCCCGGGACGAAGCTCTTCTCCTGTTGCGGCCACCTACAGAGGCCCGGCAACTACGAGGTGCCGCTCGACTTCAACCTCAAGGAACTGGTCTACGACGTGTGCGGTGGACCGCCGGAGGGCCGGGAAATGCTGGGCGTCATCCCGGGCGGCAGCTCGGTGCCCATCCTGACCGCGGACGAGCTGGACTGCGAAGTCAGTTACGAGGGTATCGAGGCGGCCGGCTCGTTCTTGGGCTCGGGCGGCCTGATCGCCATGGACGACTCGACGTGCATGGTCAAGGCTGTCAGGCGGATGGTCGAGTTCTACGCCCACGAATCGTGCGGCCAGTGCACGCCGTGCCGTGAGGGCACGTCATGGCTGGCGAAGATTCTGCGGCGCATCGAGCGGGGTGAGGGGCGCGAGGAGGATATTCCCCTGCTGCTCGATATCGGCGCCAACATGGCGGGGACGACGATTTGCCCGCTCTCGGACAGCGCGGCCGTTCCCGTTGTCAGCTCGATCCAGAAGTTCGAGGACGAGTACTTGGCTCACATTCGTGACGGAGGTTGCACGGCGAAGCGCTGAGCTGTTAACGAGGCCCATGGATAGCGAAAGCAAGCTATACAATATCACGATCGACGGTGCCGAGCTCGCGGTGCCCGAGGGTACGACGATCCTCGATGCCGCCGAGCGGCTTGGCATAGTCATCCCTCGGTACTGTTACCACCCGGGGTTGAGCGCGCCGGCCCAGTGCCGAATGTGTCTCGTAGACGT
>JASFTI010000216.1:0-6359 GCA_050053635.1 Gemmatimonadales bacterium | reverse complement strand
TCGTGCCCGTCGGCGCCGAGCACTTTGGCGAGGACGGTGGTGAGGGACTGCTCGTCATCGACGATCAGGACCGATGCCCGTCCGTCTCCCCGGGCGGCGGACTCCATCGGGGACTCCTCCCGGCTTTGGGATGAATGGCTGTCGGGATTATCAAGGCGAGGGGTATCCACAAGATCGCTCGACGGACGCGGCAACGCAAATCCTCCGCACCTGGTTTGAGCCGGTATGGACAGACTCTTCGTGGCCCCCGCGCTCTGCCTCTGGTTTCCCGGGGGTAGCTCCACACCCTAGCCCTGCTGGGAGCGGGCTGGGCAGCGGCGCGCCGGCTTACTTGCGGGGGGGACGATCCTCTTCTCTGGAAGCCTATACGCGCTAAGCCCTTCGGGCCTGCGCCGGCTAGGGTGGATTACCCCTCTCGGGGTCCGGCGTTCCTTGGCGGCCCCATCTGGCCCTGCCTGGCCTGGACGGTGGGGGCAGCCCCCCGACGCCGGCAGAGGGGGCTGGGCACGCGGCTTTCCGCTCCGCCCGTGGCTCGCTATTCTCACTGAGCCCTGACGAGTCCACCTCCGCTACCCGATCACCACGACCAAGCCTGACATGATCGACCGGGCACTGAGACAGCTGAGGGACTTGCACGACGATCTGCGCCAGACCGAGCGCCTCTACATGGTAGTGGTGGCGACGTTCGTGGGGGTGCTGGGCGGCCTCGGGGCCGTAGCCTTCCGGCATCTCATCGACGCAGTGAACCAGATCGCCTGGCAGGAGGGCCCGGTAACCCTCGGTCACCTGGCGGCGCTGCCGTTCTGGTGGAAGATCGTGGCGCCGGCGGTGGGCGGGGCGATCTGCGGCTTCATCATCTACTGGTTCGCCCGGGAGGCGAAGGGACACGGGGTACCGGAGGTGATGGAGGCGGTGGCGCTGCGCGGCGGCCGTATCCGGCCGCGCGTCGTGCTGGCCAAGCTGTTCGCTTCTGGGATCTCCATCGGGACCGGCGGCTCGGTGGGGCGTGAAGGCCCGATCGTGCAGATCGGCTCGGCGATCGGCTCGACCTTCGGTCAGTGGCTGAAGATCGACCAGCGACGGCAGCGGACCCTTGTGGGATGCGGGGCGGCGGCCGGGATAGCCGGCACGTTCAACGCGCCGGTCGCCGGGGCGCTCTTTGCCCTCGAGATCATCCTCGGCGACTTCGGCGTCGCCCAGTTCTCGCCGATCGTCATCTCGTCGGTCGCCGCCACCGTGGTCAGCCGTCACTTCCTGGGCAACTTCCCCGCCTTCGTGGTGCCGGAATACAGCCTCGTGCACTGGACCGAGCTCTTCGCCTACGCCGGCCTCGGCATCCTCGCCGGATTGGCAGCGCTCGCCTTCATCCGCAGCCTCTACGCGACCGAAGACGCCTTCGACAGGCTGCGCGCGCCACTGCCGCTCAAGGCGATGGTCGGCGGCGCGATCATCGGTCTCATCGGCACCCAAGTCCCTCATATCTTCGGCGTCGGCTACGAGGCGATCACCGAGGCGCTGCACGGGAACCTCATGTGGCAGTTCATGCTGATTCTGGTCCTGGTGAAGATCGTCGCCGTCTCGGTGACCATCGGCTCCGGCGGCTCGGGCGGCATCTTCGCACCCTCGCTGTTCATCGGCGCCATGCTCGGTGGAGCAGTGGGAACGGTCGTGTACCTCGTATGGCCGACGGCAGCGGCCGGCACGGGCGCCTACGCGCTGGTAGGCATGGGCGCGGTCGTCGCCGGTGCGACCCACGCGCCCATCACGGCGATCCTGATCATCTTCGAGATGACCGGCGACTACAAGATCATCCTGCCGCTGATGATCAGCTGCATCATCGCCACCCTGCTGGCGACCCGGCTACAGCGCGCTTCGATCTACACGATGAAGGTACTGCGCCGCGGGGTGGACCTCGACCGCGGCCGAGCGGTAAACGTGCTGCAGCACGTCCAGGTGCGCGAGGTCATGCGACCCGATGTCGTAACCGCGGCACCGGACGACCACCTGCTGACCCTCATCTCGAAATTCATCGACCATCCCGGCAGCACGCTGTTCGTCACCGACGAGGAGGGCATACTCGAGGGGATCGTCGAGGTCGATCAGATCCGCCCGATTATGAAGGACCCGGGCTCGCTGGAGGCTCTGATCATCGCTGAAGACGTTATGGTCGAAGCCGAGTTCCCGAAGGTCGCACCCAGCGACTCGCTGGCCGACGTGATGAGGATGCTGGTCGCTTACCGCGGCGAGGTGCCGGTGCTGGAGAACGGGCGACTGGCTGGCGTCATCTGGCCGCAGGACGTCATCGCGCGCTACAATACCGAGATCTTCAAGCGCGACATGGCCGGCAGCATGGTCTCGGCCGTCGGCCAAGAAAGAGGCGTCGAGTCGGTGCCGGCAGCCCACGACACCGTCGTCGCGGAGATCCCCGCATCGGGACCGTTCATCGGCAGAACGATCCGCGAGCTCAACATCCGGCAGGACTTCGGGGCCAGCGTGCTGATGATCAAGCGGACCACCGGCACCGGCGACGAGGTCCTCGACACGGCGCCCGACCCCGACTACGTGTTCCAGTACGGCGACGTCATCTTGGTGCTGGCGCCCAGCGACCAGCTGCGCTGTCTGAGGAGGGGCGTGCCGCGCTCCAAGCGGTAAGCGCCGGAGCGTAGGACCGTTTAGCGGAGGTACGTTCAGATGTCCCAACAGTATCTGTGCCCCTGGGGCTGCGGCGAGATGGTCGAAGTCGAGGACCCCTTCCCCACGAAGCTCGTCACCTGCCCCAGGTGTGACCGCAGATGCCGCCTCACGAAGCACGAGGAACCCGACGGCACCGTCTGGTTCGAACTCACACCACACGAGCCGTGAGTCGGGCGAGATGACGGTTATGGACGATCACGCCGCGTTCGTCAGCTATTCAAGCCGGGACCAGGAGATAGCTGACAGTATTGTAACCGCGTTAGAGCATAAGGAGATCCGTTGCTGGATCGCTTCGCGCGACGTTCAGGCGGGGGAAAGTTGGGCTGCAGCCATCATCAAAGCCCTTGAGGCCGCACAAGTCTTGATTCTCCTCTACTCAGCAGACGCCAACATCTCGCCACAGGTTCTGCGGGAGGTCGAACGAGCCGTAGCCAAAGGCGTGGTGATTGTAGTGTTTCGCCTTGATCACAGCCAGATGGCTCCAGATATGGAATACTTCGTCAGTCTGTGTCAGTGGCTTGAGGCAGACCCCGACACACTTGACGATAGCCTTGCACGGCTTGCCCGAATCGTGAGACAATGGCTGCCGGATGCTCAGTCAAAGTCGGAGCACGCGATGCAGGTGAGGGCAACGGCACTGTATGCGGATTTTGCCGGGTACACACCCATGGCTGAGAGCGAGGAATGGGAGCTCTTGGTTAGGTGGCTCGACGACTACATCCGCTCCTTCGGTGCGTGCATCGAGCGACACGGAGGCACAGTCGGGCACTGTATGGGAGACGGGATCATGGCCTACTTCGGTGTCGCACCGACCAGCGACGATCCCCGAAAGGTTCAAGGAGACGCGCGGAACGCGGTGAGGTGCGCATTAGCCATGTGCCAGGAACTGGAAGATCTGAAGGCCAGGTGGGCCGATCAAGGTCTTTCTGATCGCGTAGTGATGCGTGTCGGTCTCAGCCATGGTTGGATGACCGTCTCGCACCACGAGATTGCTGGCGAATACAGAGCCAACTACTTCGGTGCGCCGGTCGACTTGGCGATGCGTTTCAACCGCTTCGCCAACATGCTCGACCGCACCGGTTCTCTGACTATCGCCATAGATGACCGCACTCGGGCACTCCTAGACCAGACGTTCCAGATAAGTGGACCCGAAACCGTGCAAGCCATAGGGAGGAAAGACCCGCTGCAGGTGTGGTCCGTCACCGGCTAAGCCGCGGCGAAGCTGCCCCGTCTATCTGTAATACGGATCCCCCCTATGCACCCTCCGTAGTACGTCAGACCCGCACGCACTCTACTGGAGTCCTAACAGCAGGCCGACGATGCGACGATTGCTCACGTCGTCTTGCCGGCGCTGGAACTGTGGGAGAACGGGATCGAGGAAGAAGTTGAGGTTACCCCACTCGATGCGAGGAACCCCTCGGCAGCATCTCTACAACGCCTCACCAAGTAAGGACTTGAGGAAAGTGGAGCCGAGGGGACTTGAACCCCTGACCTCCTGAGTGCGATTCAGGCGCTCTCCCAACTGAGCTACGGCCCCGTCTACCGCATACCGAGAATGGGGGCGACAGGACTTGAACCTGTGACCTCCACGATGTCAACGTGGCGCTCTAGCCAGCTGAGCTACGCCCCCGGAAGCGGGTGGAATCTATCCGGGGCCCCGAAAACGGTCAACGGAGGGCAAACCCGTCCCGCCGCTTGAGCAGCTGGCCGCCGGTGTGCGAGCTGATCGTATAGACCACCGGCGAGCCGGCGCGCCGCACGTAGAAGCCAACCTCCTCGTTCTCGAGGAAGATCAGCTCTCCCATCGCGGTGCCGTCCGGGCCCAGGAGGCGCAGCCGGCCTGTGGGCGGCTCCCAGATCAGCGTATCGGCCACCGACTGGTCGACGAAGCCGACGGCGAGCAGCCCGGAGAGGATGCTGAGCAGGCCCGACACGGTATTCTCATCGGCGGCGGCGCCCGACGGCTCCAGGTGCCAGCCGGCGGTGTCGCGGGCCAGGGCGAACGATCCGTCGGGATAGCTGTACTCGATGCGCTCGACCAGGTCGCGATCCGCCTGGATGATCTCCTTGTCACGCCAGTCGTCGACGTCGCGGTTCACCAGGCTGACCAACGTGCCCTGCAGCGTATAGACCTCGTCCTCGCCGTCGCGCCGCACGTACACCTGGCCGACGGCCCGGCCGCGCCGGCCGACGACGAGCGATAGCTGGGCGGTCCCGCCGGAGTAGACGGTCAGCCGGCGCCCCGTGGACCGCGTGACGCCGAGTCGCTCGTGGTTCTCGGGGTTGCGGCCCACCAGCCGGCCCAGGTCCGCTTGCTCCAGCGCCCGCCTCAGCGATCCCTCGACGTCCGCCGCCGCCTGGTGGTCGTTCACCGTCCAGCCGTCGCCGGCGCGCAGCCGAATCGTGTCCTCCGGGGCGGCGACCACCACGCTGTCCAGCTCGGCGCTCGCCGCCGTTGCCAAGTCGAAGGGCGCCGCCGCCGGACCGCCGAGACCGCCGACGAAGCGGGCCAGGGCCCAGGCCACGACCAGCACGCCCAGAACAACCACCAATCTCTTGAGTAGCCGATCGCTCATTGTCCGTAAGTCCGTCTAGTCATATCGCGCCGCCGCACCAGCCGCACCGTACCGAGCAGGACGAAGAGCAGCGGCACACCGATCAGGTTGAGATATTTGATCGCCTGCTTGGTCGTGTCCGACTCGAAGACGAGTGGCCGCGGCGTGCGCTGCTTGGAGCGGATGGAAAGCAACGCGTCGCTCTGAGTCAACCAATCGATGGCGTTGAGCGCGAAGATCAGGTTCTCTGTCGCGTTCCGCGCGAAGGCGTCGGTGAGGAAGTCGGCGTCGCCGACGATGACGGCGCGTCCGGTAGGCGGCCCCTCCTGCACCTCCGTGCCGAGAACGCGCGGAGCCGTCTCGGCCGGCTGCTGCTCCTGAGTCTGCGTTTCCCCACCGCCATTAGTTCCCGCATCGAACGGCGTCGCCGTCGTGTCCGAGCCGACGCTATCGATGAGCTCCGGCTCGGGCGGTGGCACAGGAACCTGGACGGCACCCACCGCACCTTCCACCGCGACGGCGAGCAGTTGGGGGCGCAGCTCGGCCGGGTCGTAATAGGGGTCGACATCGGGCCGGATCTCGAACGTCCCCTGCTGCACGGCGGCGGCCTCGCTGCTCGTGAACAGCGGGGTAAAGCTGCGCCCACCCAGCGTCTGCAGCGTATCGAGCGAGCTGGCCCAAGGCAGAAACAAGCTGTTCAGGTTGCGGGTGATCGCGTGTTGCGCCGCCGGCAGCGCTCGCAGCCAGAACGGGTACGGCACGACGTAATTGAAGACGTCGCCGGGTACCGTGATCGCCTCGTTCGAGCGCAAGTCGAAGACCATATCGAGGTTCACCCGTACGCCGAACGTCTCGCTGACGTCGCGGGCGCTGTCGGGCACCGGGCTGGCGAACAGGTAGCGCATATTCACGTCGGCGCCCTCACCCAGATAGAGCGCCCGGCCGCCGGACGCCAGGTAGTTCCTGAGCAGCGCGCGCGAGCGTGCGTCCATCGCCATCTTCGGTCCGGCGACGATGATCGCGTCGAGGTCGGACCCCAGCTCGGCGTCCACCGACGTGAGGTCGACGTTGGCGATCTCGTAGGTGCGGGCCAGCTCGCGGCTGAACCCC
>JASFTI010000215.1:0-6375 GCA_050053635.1 Gemmatimonadales bacterium | reverse complement strand
GCGTTCTCGTGTCGCGCGTCGCAGCCGCTTCGCCTCCTCCTTCGAGAGGAAGAATTCCGGCGCCACACCAACCCCACCGGCCGGCAGCAGGCGCACCGACCCCCTCGGCATACCGGCGCGCGCCACACAGTCAGCCGCGTCTTCCGAGTTGACAGTGAAGACGCAGTCGGTCCGGCGACCCAGCCGCCGCTCGATAGCCGTGAACAGCGCTCGCTGCCAGCCCGGGCCTGCCGTCCCCCAGAGCGACCCGTGCATCGTGTAGAGCAGGCGGACGTCCGGCCGCCGGGCGGCCGACCTGGCAATCGTCGCGGCAGCCGGCGTATGGGCGTGCACGACGTCAAACTTCGCTGCGGAGATCAGCGAGCGCAGTGCGCCAACCGCGTGGAGGTTGCGAACAGCGAACAGGCTGCGTGAGATGGGTACTCGGTGGATTCTGAACCCGAGTTTCTCGATCTGGTCCAACCCCAGTCCGGGACCGCTGGCGAACTCGACCTCGTCTCCGCGGTCCCGCAGCGCCTGCGCCAGCGGCACCACGAACCGCAGAGCGGTGACGGGGATCGCGGTGACCTGAAGTATACGCACCGTTCCGTTCAGACCTCGCGGCAAAGGATCCGCTCGCGGGCGTCTCTATTCCTCATCGATCACTCCCTCAAGAAAGGCGCGGATGCGGCCCGCCTGTATCGACCAGTCGAATTCTTTCACTGCGCGCTCTCTACCGGCTCGTCCGAGGCGGGCGGCGAGCTCGGGGTCTTCGAGCAGCTCGAGGGCTGCCTGCGCAATCGCATTCGGATCGTTGGGGTCGACTCGGAAGCCAGTCACGGCGTCTTCTATCGACTCATCCGTTCCGCCACCGAGACCGCCAATCGTGGGCGTGCCACACGCCGCCGCCTCGACGTAGGCGATACCGAAACCTTCGATCGGAAGGCCGGCGGCGAATTCCCGACTCGGGACGACCATGACGTCCGCAGCACGGTAGTAGGACGGCAACTCGCTCGACGGTACGAACCCCGCGAATACGACGTGGCGCTCGAGCCCCAACTCGCTCACCATTCTCTCCAGCTTGGCTCGGTATGGCCCTTCGCCCACGATCAGGTAAGCGACTTCGGGGACCGCATCGCGAACTCGCGCCAGGGCTCCGAGCACCATGTCCTGCCCCTTCCACTCCACCAGTCGGGCCACCGACAGCAACAGGGGCCGATCGTCCAGCCCGTGCCGTCTCCTTATCTCCGCCGGATCACCGGCGCTCGGCCTGAACCGAGAAGTGTCGACACCCGGACTGACCTTCAGGATTCGCTGATCGCTCCGTACACCTCGTTCGAGGTACTGACGACGGGTGAACTCGCTATTCACAACGAGGAAATCGGCCGCATCCAGGGCACCGAGCACGGTCCGCCTCACGGCACTCCAGCCCATGTAGCGATGCAGCTCTGACCCGTGGAGCATGATGCCGTAGCGTGCCTGCGACCGGCGACGAAGTCGCGGTCCCAGCGGACCTAGATACAGGTGCCCGATCAACACCACATCCGCCGGCTCCTCACTCATTATCCGACGCGCGTGTCGCATGAACAGCGTCCACTGGGCAGACGCCAGATAAGCCATGCGGGGGAAACGCAGAATCCGGTTGCGGCTGCCGGTCATCAGTGCCGGCGATACCAGTGGAATGCGCCGGCGGTGGATGGTGAAGGGCTGGTCGGCGTCGAACTGTGCGGCACCGCGCCCTTCCGGGGTGAGCACTGACACCGTGCCGCCGAGCTGGCGGCAAAGGTGGTAGTAATACATCGAGATCCCACCTGACAGAACGGGCGGGAACTCCTGAGTAAGCAATAAGCCTCTCAATCGGCCACCCCTGCCGCTTCCGGCGGGCGCTGGTTCGGCTGACCGGCCCCCGAAATTCGATACGCGGCCACTGCCAGCGCAGCAAGAAACCAGTACACCTGCCGGACGCGCACGGCGACGAACGGGCTACCCGCCAGCCCCGCAACGGCGAGGCCGACGGTCGCAGCAAACCAGGCGAGTGCCACGCCCTTCTTCTCACCCTCGAGCGATCGAGCGGCGCCGAACGACGTGCGGGTGGCCGTCCACAGCAGCCAGAGAAACACCGCCAGCCCGATCAAGCCCGTATAGTAGAGGACGAGCAGATACTGGTTGTCGAGGAAGCCCGGCGGCAGCGCCGCGAGCCCGAACCCGACGAGCGGGCTCTGGGACAGCACTTCCGGCAGCCGCTCGCGCAGCGCGTTCATGCGCGTTGTGTATGGCTGCATCTCGGTCAACGGGTCTGGTGCGTTGGTGAAGATCGACTCGGCGCGCTCCTGTACGACCTCGGGCACGAGCACCGGCAGCGCCAGCGCCAGCAGCAGGGCAGGCACGATGAGCCTGCGGCTGCGCACCCAAACGATCGCTGCGATCGCCGCTGCAGCACCGACGTAGCTCTGCCGCGAAAACGTGAAGACCAGCGAGTAAGCCACCGGTATAGCGGCCACCGCCAGAAGTATCCGCGGCAGGCGCGTACGTTGCGTGAGAAACAGGCTGGTCAGGACCGCCAGCAGCACGACGAAAGTGAGACCGAGCAGGCTGTAACCAGCGTGGCCTGCCGGCCCCGTGATCGCCGCGCCGGCCGCACCCGCACCACTCTCCAGCACACCCCAGAGACCGAGTGCGGCGGCGGATGCACAGAAGACAATAGCGAACGTTCGGACGTCCCTCCACGTTCGCAATGCCGACACCGCTATCCAGTATAGAAACGTGACCTCGACGGTCTTCAGGAGGAAGAACGAAGCGCTGTATAGCTGCGGGGCGAGACCCGTCGTCCCTCGATACAAACCCCAGAAGACCGCCGCCAATTCGACTACGATCACCGCGATGAGAGGTCGGTTGAGCGGGGTCGACGGCCAACTCTCCCTATCCAACGCCAAACGCGCCAGCCAACCGGCCACCAGCGGAGCCATCAGCAGGTCCTCGGTCCTCACCGGTACGGCAAGCGGCAGCTCCGGCAAGAGGACCATAACGGGAACGATGGCAAGCAGCGTGATGCGAAGGTCGATGAAGGCGGCCACAGCCAGCCCAATGCCGACAAATACGGCTACGGCGAGCGCGCCGGTCGCACTGGCAGCCACCCCAGCGGCTAGCGCGAGCAGCGTGCAAAGGAACGCGACGATGATCGTAGATCGTGTCACCGGCCTATATCTCGGAAGTGCCATGGCCAGAGGCAGCTCGCTACGAGCGGAGAGGAGGGCACATGTAAGATTGGACGGATAACCGTAGCCGTCAACGGCGATCGGCCACTGTTGCGCCAGACTCCCTGGCGCTTTCTTTTAGGGGGTCCCCCTGCCACCCGCCGTTCAAACCACTATGAAGATTGCAGTCGTCACCGAGTACTATCCGGATCACGTCGATCCGGGAAGCGGAGTCTACGTGCACACCCGCGCGGCGGCTTATGCGAAAGCCGGTCACGACGTACGAGTTTACCGCTTCGGCCACAACTCGCTACGGTCGTATGAGTACGAGGGCGTAAACGTTCAGGACGGCGATCGAGAAGCGCTGCAAGCGGATTGCGAGCAGTTCAACGCGCACGTCGTTGCACTGCACACCCCCTACCCGGGCAGCCCACACACGCGCCTGGCCGAGCGGCTATCCCTGCCGCGGGTCGTGTGGGTTCATGGCTACGAAGCCATGTTCACCGCCCTACACGGCTACCACCGTGGGCTGGCGCGGATTCTTTCGCTCCCTCACGATGCGCGCAAGCTGTGGCGGTTGCGACGGTTCCTTGCCGGGTCGGCGGCGGTCGTCTACGTCTCGCAATGGATGCGACGCACCGCCGAACGCAGCATGCGTTTTGCCCACCCGTGCACCGAGACGATACCGAACCCGGTGGATGTGCAGCGATTCCGACCAATGGCGGCGGCGCGGCGAACGGACGGCCGCCTGCGGGGGCTGGCGCTTCGTGGTCTCGCTCGGAAGTACGGGCTGGATATCGCGATCGCCGCCTACGCCGGTCTCAGCGAAACGGAGCTCACTATTGTCGGCACGGGACCCGAGGCCCGGCTGCTACGGCGACAGATAGAGGCTTCGCATGCCGCGGTCACCCTCGAGGAGCGGGCGGTCCCACCCGCGGAAGTCCCGAGGCTGATGAACGAGTTCGACTACTTCGTCGCACCGGCACGCACGGAGGCGCAAGGCGTCGCCATGTGCGAGGCGATGGCCTGCGGGCTCCCGGTCGTGGCCACCCGGGTGGGCGGAATACCGGAATACGTGCGGGAGGGGCGCGACGGCTTCCTCGTCCCGCCCCAGCGACCCGAGGAGCTGCGTCGGGCCGTGCTGGCGCTCGCGCGAGATCCCCAAGCAGCCCGCTCGCTGGGTCGCGAGGCGCGCGAGCACATGGTCGATAAATGCTCCCTGCCCAAGACCGTCGGCGCCGACTTGCATCTTCTGGCGCGGGCGGCGGATTTGGAAGGTTGAGATCGAGCCAGACAGATTGAGTCGATCGTGACACACCAACATCGAGACGCGGTTGGGAACTCGACGGTGACTCCCGCCACCGCCACCGGTCTGGCCCGCAGCGCATCGATCACCTTCGCCGCCCGGGTCGCCGCCCTGCTTCTCGGCGTCGCCGGTTCGGTGATCGTCGCGCGCGCTCTCGGTCCCGCGGGCCGTGGCCAATACGCGCTCATCATCCTGATCCCGACGCTCCTGCAGATCTCCGGGGGACTCGGCCTCGATCAGGCCGTGGTCTTCCTGGTAGCCCGGAACAGGAACGGCGCGCGCTCGATCGCCTTCACCCTCGCCTCAGCGTCAGCGGGGCTCGGGCTTCTCCTCATCGCCGCCTACGCTGGGATCTCACAGCTGCCGCTCTACACCGGCTACCTGCGGACGGCACAGGTGGATCCGCCGCTCGTCTGGATTTTGGTCGCCCTGCTCCCGGTCACGCTAATCACCCTCTGTTTCGTCTCGGCGATCCTCGGACTCGAGAGATACCGGGCCTACAACCTCGCTTCCCTCGTCGGACCCATCTCCGTTTTAGTGCTGCTGCTCGCGCTCGTCGTGGTCGGGCGCCTGGGCCTCAAAGGCGCCGTGCTGGCAACCGGCGGCGCGAGCCTGTTGGCCCTTCTGGGAACCGGGACCCTGCTGTTGCTCTCCAGCGAGGGGTCGATCCGGCCGCGGGCGGGAGTGTTCCGAGAGGCGTTGCGCTACGGTATCCGTGTCCACGCGGCGAATGTGGCCTGGTTCCTCCACAACCGATTCGACATGTTCCTCGTGGGCTTCCTGGCAGGCCCCGCGGCGCTCGGCTACTACGCGACCGCCGTTGGGCTGGCCGAGAAGCTGAACCTGCCGCCTTCGGCGGTCGGGACGGTCCTTTTTCCCAGGATCGCGGCGGCGACCGGCGAGGCTGCGCGGCGGGTCACGCCGGTAGCGTGCCGGCATACCCTGTCGCTGACTCTTCTGCTCTGCGCCGGACTGGCGCTGCTGGCCTGGCCGCTCGTATATGTGCTGTTTGGGACTCCATTCCTGCCCGCGGTCTCGCTCCTCTGGCTACTGCTCCCCGGCGTGTTGAGCCTGTCCGTCGGGCGCTTGCTGAGCGCCGACCTGAACGGCCGCGGTCTGCCCGGTTCGGTGGCCCGGATCAACATCGCGATGGCACTGGTCAACATGGCACTCAACTTGTGGTGGATACCGATCTGGGGCGCGGCGGGTTCGGCGGCGGCTTCGTCGATCTCGTATAGTGCCGCGGCGATTCTGCTCGGCCGTCGCTACATGCGGGTATCCGGGGTCCGCTGGAGTGAGCTTCTCGTCCTGACCCGCTCGGAACGCAGCGAGCTCGCACGGCTCGTCCTTCGCACGGCACGCGGCCGGTCTAAGGACCGCAGCGGTCGGGAGCCGACTTCATGAGCGATACACTGAGCCTGTACGCCTTCGAGCCAGGCGCACCCGGGGTGCCGGCAGCCTCGGGCACCGGTGTGTTCGTCAACGGGCTGGTGAATCTGTTCCGCTCGGCCGAGCCCGCGCTGGCGATGCGTACTCACTGGCTGCGCCCCGCCGAGGCACGCGGGGAAGGACGTCTCGGTGTGTGGCGCGCCGGCGCCACCTGGTGGACCGGAGAGATCTCGCGCCTGCTGCGGGACGACTCGCGCTACCTGGTCTTCGTTTACCCGAAGATCCCGGTACTCGCCCACGTCGATCAGCCGACGATGCTGCGTGCCGCACACCGCGCCTACCAACTTCTCGGTTCGAAGACCCGGATTACCCGGCAACGAATTATCGTCGTCGTGGAAGATCTACCGGTAGAGCTGGAAGAGGGCCGTGCCATCGCCGGTGGCCAGGCGCGGGAGCTGGACGCGCGAAGCTATCACAAAATCGAGCGAGTGCTGTTCCGCGCCGCAT
>JASFTI010000214.1:0-6405 GCA_050053635.1 Gemmatimonadales bacterium | reverse complement strand
TGGGGCGCCGTCGCCGCCGGCTGGCTGGTCCTCGGCGGTCGCCTGCCCGTGCCGACGGCCGACACGCCGCTGAGCTCGCCTGACATCAAGCTGGTCGTGCTGCCGTTCGAGAACCTGGGGCAGCCGGGGGATGAGTACTTCGCCGACGGCGTCACCGAGGAGATCAGCTCGCGGCTGAGCGAGATACCGGAACTGGGCGTCATCTCGCGCACGACGGCCATCCAGTTCAAGGGTAGCACGAGTACCGTCAGTGAGATCGCCGCCGAGCTGGACGTCGATTACGTGCTGGAGGGTTCCGTACGCTGGGAGCGCGCGCCGGGCGCACCGAGCCGGGTCAGGGTCACGCCGCAGCTGATCCGCGTATCCGACGACACCAACATCTGGACGGAACGCTACGACGCCGTGCTCTCTGAGATCTTCCAGGTGCAGTCGGATATCGCCGAGAACGTGGCGCTGGCGCTCGACATCACGCTGCTCGGGCCGCAGCGCCGGGCGATCCGAGCGCCGCCCACCGAGAACCTCGAGGCGTACGACTATTACCTGCGCGGTAACGATTACTACGACCGGCGCTTCATCGAGGAGGAGGCCTGGAACGCGGTCGAGATGTACGAGGCAGCGACCGAGCTCGACCCCTCGTTCGCACAAGCCTACGCGGCAGTGGCCCGGGCACTCGTCTGGCTGAACCAGCAGTTCGGGCGCGGGTCAGCGCTAACCCGGGCGCGCGAGGCCGTCGATCAGGCGCTGCAATTGGCACCCGAGCTGGCCGAAGCGCACATGGCGCTGGGCGATTACTACTACTACGGGATGCTCGACTTCGAGCAGGCGCTGGAGCAGTATCAATGGGTGCAGCGCCGCCAGCCCAGCAATTCGGACGCCGTAGCGTTGATCGCCTGGATCCAACGGCGACTGGGCGACTGGGAATCGTCGGTCGTCAACGCCGAGCTGGCACTAGAGCTCGACCCGCTGAACACGGTCTGGCTGATCGGGCAGGCGCAGAACTACTTCTATATGCGGCGATACGAGGAAGCGGAGCCCTACTTCCTGCGCGCCATCGCCCATGCGCCCGACGTGCCGTACTACTATCGCTGGACCGCCTGGTTCTACCTCGCCTGGGACGGAACCACCGACAGGGCACAGAGAATACTCGAGCAGGCACTCCTCAGGATCGAGCCGGGTCAGCTGTTGCTGGGGGGAGAGTCGTCCTGGATCATCCTCCACGTCTTCGGCGACGAGTACGGGCCGGCGCTCGAGCGCCTGAGCCCGGACGCGCCCGATGTCGATGCCGGCTACTACTACCTGGCCCGCGGGTTCCTCAGCGCGCGGAGCGGGGACGATGACCAGGCGCGCGCCTTCTACGATTCCGCTCGCGTCGCCTTCGAGGCCCGAGTACAGCAGGGGCCCGAGCAGTTCGCGCCACACAGCGCGCTCGGGCTCGCTTACGCCGGACTGGGTCGCACCGAAGATGCGATCAGCGAGGGCGAGCTGGCGGTCCGACTGGTGCCGCTCTCACGGGACGCGATGACCGGGACGAACAGGGTCCGTGATCTGGCACTGATATCCGTCATGGTCGGCGAGTACGAGGCGGCGATCGACCAGCTCGACCATCTGCTCTCCATCCCCTCGGAGTTCTCGGCCAACCTGCTCCGCGTCGATCCTTTCTGGGACCGGTTACGTTCCAACCCCCGCTTCCAGGCGCTGCTCGAGATGTACGACCGCGCCGGCCACGGGGGGCAGCCCCCACGGCGCATCACGGCGTAGCCTTCCTCCTTGTCACAAAGGCCAGCGGCCGGCATCTTGTAGACAGGCTTACGGGAGTCTGGGAACGCTGATCTAGTTCCTCGAGCCTGGGGGGTGGTGTGATGACGACGATGCGATCCTACCCGACTGCGCTCCTACTACTGGCCATCCTGGGGTCCGCGACATCGCTCGAGGCGCAGCGCGCCGACAAAGGGCGAGACGGGTTCGAGTTTCAGGGCTACGCCGGAGTGTTCTATCCCAAGGAGCCGGCGTTCGGCGCGGGCGAAGTCCAGTTCACCCTCGACGAGCGACAGGTCACCTTCGGTGCTCGGCTCGGATGGACCTTCCGCTTCAACATGTTCTTGCAGGCTGAGGGCGGCTACGTCCCGCTGACGTTGGAGGAGGCGGGCGGCACGGAGCGTAACATCAACGCCCTGCTGTACGGCGGGAGCGTCGGGTACAACCTGCAGTTTTCGCCGGAGGCGCAGCTGTTCATCCTGGCCGGCGGCGGCATCATCCACTGGGATCCCGACGGGCTGCCGCAGGAGAACCAGCTGCGGGGACACTTCGGTGGCGGTCTCCGCATCTTCCTGACCCGCGGGTTGGCGCTGCGCTTCGAGGCACGCGACCACCTGGTGCCCAAGACGATGAGCGAGATACGGGGTAACCTGAACCCCGGCCTCACCATCAACGACGAGCTGACCCACAACATCGAGCTGAGCGGCGGCATCACGCTCTTCTTCGGCGTGCAGCGCGACGACGACCGCGACCGTGTCTTCAACCAATACGACCGCTGCCCCGCGACGCCCGCCGGCGCGCTTGCCGACGCCCGCGGCTGCCCACTCGATAGCGATGAGGATGGGATCATCGATCAGATCGATCAGTGCTCCCACACCCTACCCGGCACACCGGTCGATGAGCGAGGCTGCCCCACCGACAGCGATGGCGACGGCGTGGCCGACGGAATCGACCGCTGCGGCAATACGCCGGGCGGCGTCCCGGTCGACGAGTTCGGATGCCCGTTCGACGCCGACGGCGACGGCGTGCCCGACGGCCTCGACGGATGCCCCAACACCCCGGCCGACGCCCACGTCGATGGGAGCGGTTGCCCGGTCGATAGCGACGGGGACGGGGTGCCCGACGGGCTCGACAGCTGTCCCAACACGCCGGCCGACCGCGAGGTCGACGAGGTCGGCTGCACCCGCATCCAGGCGGGCCTCGAGGCCGGCCGCCTCGTCCTCTCCTCGATCTACTTCCGCACCAACAGCGCCGCGCTGTTGCCCACCTCGCGCCGCGTCCTCGACGAGGTGGGTCAAGCGTTGCTCGACCGGCCGGAGGCCCAGATCGAGATCCAGGGACACACCGACGCCAGCGGTTCCGCCGGCTACAACCTGCAACTCAGCGAGCAGCGCGCCCTCGCCGTATTCGAGTACCTGACCGGTACCTATCCGGGTCTTGAGCGCGGCAGGTTCACCGTTCAGGGCTACGGCGAGTCGCGGCCCATCGCCTCGAACGACACGGCGGACGGCATGGCGATGAATCGGCGGGTCGAGTTCGTGGTCAGGAACCAGTAGCAGGGGGGGAAACAGACTCGACATTGGACAGCCGGCAGCCGACAATCAATTTGCGGCTCACACCACGACTATCAATGGGCGACGTTCGCCGTTCGCCGTTCAACTGTCGCAATGCCGAACGTCGAGCGTCGGTCGTCGATAGTCGAGAAGTGAGCCGGAACTCGATAGTCGAATGGCGACTGTCGAATGTCGAGCTTCTTTCCAATCACTGTGCGGCTACTCAACTTTCTCAGCGCGTGTTCCCTGCACCACGAACGCCACGACCCGGCCATCTTGTTTGACGAAGGTCACACGTTGGCCATCGTCACGCGCGAAGAACACCGTCTCGGATTCGGGTAACAGCTCCACGCGTGGGACGAAGTCCGCCTCCGCCCACAGGCGGCCGTCGACGTACTCTACGGTCACAGCTCCGAAACCCTCGATCTCATAGCGGCCCGCCAGTTCCTCATAGGTTGCCGGCTCCAGCTCCGCGACGGTCCGCTCGTCCTGCTCGAAGCCCGGCCAGCCGTACTCGAGCCCGACATTGAGCAGGATCTCCTGGGCCAGGGCACCGCCGGTGTCCGAGTTGGTCATGATCGCCGCGCCGCTGCCGTCCTCGATAAAGGCGGTGAACGTGCAGCGGAAGCCTGCGTTCGAGCCGCCGTGCCCGAAGCGGGCGCCGCCCCCCTGGATCGCCGGCCCCAAGCCGTGGTCGTTCAGGTCGGGCGTCAGCATCTGCCGGACCATCTCCGTCGACAGCACCGCCTCCGACTCGCCGGCGTAGGCTTCCTGGATCGCGATGGCGAAGCGGGCCAGGTCGCTGGGCGTGGTCCACAGCCCCGCCGCCGCCATCTCCGGGTAGATGTGCCATTTGCCCTCGACCCCTTCACCGTCCGATTCGTAAGCCGTTGCCGCCTGCTCCCAGCGCGCTTCGGGCAGCGGCTGCTCGTAGGTGCTCTCGCTCATGCCGAACGGTTCGAGCACTGTCTCCCGCATGATCTCGGGGAACGACTTACCGGCGATGTCGGCCAATAGCTGCTGCATCACCGTGTAGCCACCGCCCGAGTACCGCCACTCGGTGCGCGGCTCCATGTCGACCCGGATGGGATCGGTGTTCCCTTCCCCATCCAGCACGCCGATAGTCGACGGCACCTCTTGATCGCGGGCGTAGCCGGGGAAGCCGTGGACTGTCATCCCGGCCGTGTGCGTGACCAGGCCGCGCAGCGTCACCGGCTGCGCTTCGGTGAACTCGTTATCCGGCACCTTCCAGCTCACGAGCTTGCCGTTAACGTCCTCGTCGAGCTCGAGCAGGCCGTCCTGCACGAACCTGAGCGCCGCCGTCGCCGCCACCGGCTTGCTGATCGACGCCGCCTGAAAGAGCGTGGTCGTGGTCACCGGTCGCCCGCTCTCCACGTCGGCCAGCCCGTAGCCCCGCGCCCACTCGATCTCGCCGTCGTTGATCACCGCAATGCTGACGCCGGGCACGCCCAGCGCCTCTATACGCTCCGCCAGCGTCGCCGTCTCCACCGGCTCGCCGCGGATGACGAGGCTCGGCAGCAGCTCGTTCTCGATCGCCGCGATATGCGCATCGACTTCCTGACGGTCCTGCTGGGCCTGGCAGGCCACCAAGCCCACGATGAACAACGCCCACAGCCTGGCCATAACGTTCTCCCGTTTGAGGCGGTTGATCTGAGAGTGTGGGATACTAGGTAGCGATACGAGGGTTCGAAAGGCGCGGTTTCGGGCCGGGGCACGTCGCTGCGGCCTGCGGATGCCCCGAGATTGATACACGTTATCCCAGGTGACATCTTGTAGGATGGAGGGACTCTCGATGCCTAGCCCTGTTACCGCCCCGAGCCGCCGCAGGCCGTGATGTCACGTCTCAGGCGGCTGATCGTCGAGATTCACCGCCGCTCGCTCTGGCAGGTCTTACTTATCTATGCGGGCGGCGCCTGGATCGCCTACGAGATAGTGCAGAGCCTCACGGAAGGCCTGGACCTGCCGGCCTGGTTCCCCGGCTTCGCCGTCGTCCTCTTCATCATCGGTCTCCCCTTCGTGCTGGCCACCGCTTTCGTTCGGGAAACGCCCGCGCCTCGTGAGGCCCCGGTCGAGCTAGCACCAGAAACCGCGGAGCCGCGGCCGGACGAGCGAAAAGTCGGCGCCGAACCCATAGCACAGCACCATCTGCTGAACCTGCGGAACGCGGCGCTGGTCTTCTTGAGCGTTGCCGCGATCTGGGGGGTCATCGCCACGGGCTGGTACCTGTTGGTGCACGACGAGAGCGACGCCGAGCTACTCGCGACCCGAAGGTCGATCGCCGTGCTGCCGTTCGAGAACCTGAGCGGCACGAGCGAGAACGAGCCCTTCACGTATGGGATACACGACGACGTCCTGACCCACCTATCGAGGATCGGCGACCTCAAGGTGACGTCGCGTACCTCGGTGATGGAGTATGCTGGCACGAGGGGCAACATCCGGAACATTGCTGAGGAGCTCGGTGTCGCGGCGATACTGGAGGGCGGTGTGCAGCGGGCGGGCCAGCGGGTGCGAATCAACGTGCAGCTCATCGATGCCGAGACCGACGAGCACCTGTGGGCCGAGCAGTTCGACACAGTGCTGAGCGTCGAGACGATCTTCTCGATCCAGAGCCACATCGCCGAGCGCATCGCCGCGGCGCTGCGAGCCGAGTTGTCACCTGGAGAGCGGGAGCGGATCGAAGCTCGGCCGACCGACGTCCTCGAGGCATACGACTACTACATCCGCGGCAACAACAACTTCAACCGCGGCTACGGCGAGGATGCGCTGCGGGTCGCCGCCGAGATGTACCAGAGCGCCCTGGCGCTCGACCCCGACTTCGCCCTCGCCCGGGCCAGACTCTCGAGAACCTATTCGGCGCTCCATTTCTTCCACTACGCCGTGAGCGGCGAGTATCTCGGCCCGGCGCGCGAGGCGGCGGACCGGGCACTGGAACTGGCGCCCGACCTGGCAGAGGCCCATTTGGCCGCCGGCTACTATTACTACTGGGGCCTCGAAGAATACGACCAGGCACTGACCGAGTTCGCCATCGCCCGCGAGCACCAGCCGAACAACAGCGACCTGATCCAGGCCATCGCGG
>JASFTI010000213.1:0-6406 GCA_050053635.1 Gemmatimonadales bacterium | reverse complement strand
GCGCCTGAGGTGGCCTTCGAACTCGAAGATCTCGTGCGCGTGCTCGAAGAAGTGGATGCGGCTGAGGTAGCTGGTCACCTCCTTGCTCTCCGGCGGCTCCAGCAGCGGCCGCTCTCCGAATCGCTCGTGCCAAGCCGCACCGGCGGCCAGCAGCCCCACAATTCCGTACGGGCTCACCCAGCGGACGTGTCGGGAGTCGAACAAGGCACGGCCGCCCTCCGCAGCTGACCAGCCGGCCACCAGCGTTTCGAAGCCGCGACTATCAAGCGTCTCGGGCACCGGGAGTACGACCGTCACCGGACGTTCACCTCGCGCCGCACCCGTCTAGCCACAGTCGATTTCCCCCCTGAGGAAACGGTTCAGCCCCGACGCACCGTGGTGTGCGACGCTGCGGCTGGCTGCTGCATTGGCCCGCTGCATCGCTTGCTCCAGCTCGATCCCCTCGACCAGAGATCGGAACACGGTCATCCCCCAGACATCACCGCAGCCCGTCGGATCGCCTTCGACCACCGACTCCACAGCCACTCGCCCGGTGCGAACCGCTGCGAGCCCTTCCAAGCGTCCGCGCCGCGCTCGCTCCAGGGGCAGGGCCTCTGGTATCATCACGTAGGCGGCGCCTTCGGCCCCCAGTGTAACGAAGAGCAGCCGGGTCTCTCGACCGACGAGGCTCGCGGCGAACGCCCACGGATCCCCCCGATAAGCGGCGAGCGCCGCAAGTTCCTCCTGATTGACCTGGACTAGGTCGAAGCAGGCCAGCCAATCCGACCGCCGGTCCAGCCTGCACCGTCGCCGCTCGCCGCCCGGGCCGCTCGTCAGCGTCAGCGAGTGGACATCCACGTAGATCGGCCCGTCGAAGCTGTACCGAAGCTGTCGGGCGACCTCCAGGTCGAACTCGCGGCCGGTGATGAAGTTCACATACAACGCGTCGCAGCCGGCGACTCTCGGCCCCAGCTCCTCCCATGTCCACGCCGGCACGCCGCCCGTCAGCCGTTCCGAGCGTCGTGCCGGACCGGTGTAGTGCAGCTCCACCCGCGGATTGGGCGCATCGGCGACCACGATCGCCTCATCCGTCTCGAGGACGGACAACTCTTTGAGGAAACGAAATCCCCGCTCCGCCAGATCGTGGCCCAGCTTGACGAGCGGCCGGATTCGAGTCTTCCCCGGCCGGAATGCGTCTGCCGCAGCGAGCGCGTAGCTTATCCCTCCCCACTCCTCCACCGGCGATCCGACGTCGGCATCCCGCCAGATCGTGTCCCATACCATCGTGCCAAGCACGCCGAGGATTCTCATGCCCTGCGGCGGTCCGATCCTTGGACCGGCTCGATCTTCGTTAAGTCGGAACTCCCGTTTGCAGCGCCCGTCGGCCCAGCTGCGCGACAATTGCGCGCAACCAGCGGATCGTGGAGGGTACTGTCGCCCAAGCTAATCAGTTCCTCGCAGCGGCGCGAGTCCTCTATCTCGGCCGCCTACACTTCACCGCACTGCTCGCGCTTGAAACAGGCGACGGCGCCGATAATCCCCGCCATACCCTCGAGGCCGGAGGGAACGATGCGGCACACCTGCTCGGCGACCTGGAAGGCCCGGCGTCTTATCTCGGCACGCAGCGGCACGAACAGATGGTCACCCGCCCGGGTGACACCGCCGGAGATCACCAACACTTCCGGGTTGAGGATGTTGATGACGTTGGCCAGGCCGACGCCCAGGAATTTCGCCGTGTCATGCATGACCTCGGTCGCGTACGGGTCCCCCTGGACGACCGCCTCGAAGACGGTCTCGGCGGTGATGTTCTGGACGTCACCGGCCAGCTCGGGCAGGATCGAGCCGATACCGGAATCGAGATCCTCGATGGCGCGTGCCGCTATAGCCTGCCCCGACGCGTAGGCTTCCAGACAACCGTAGTTGCCGCAGTTGCACTTCCGTCCGGTCGAGTCGATGGTCATATGCCCGATTTCGGCGGCGGCGTCGTTGGCACCGTGGTAGAGCTCGCCCTTGAGCACGATGCCGCCACCGATCCCGGTGCCCAGCGTAACACCGACGAGCGTGTCGACGCCGCGTCCGGCACCCATCCACCATTCGCCGTAGGTGGCGGCGTTCGCATCGTTGTCGAGCGTAGCCGGCAAGCCGATCGCGTTCTGGACCAGGTCGCGCAGCGGGAAGTTGCGCCATCCGAGGTTGGGCGTGTTGATTACCGTTCCGGTCTTTCGGTCGAGCGGCCCCGGTGAACCGATGCCGACCCCGGCGAACGCCTCGCGACCGACGCCCTTCTCGTCCATCACCTCGCGTATCGACTCCTCGATCATCCTGATGACTCGGTCGACGATGAACTTCGCGCCGCGTACCACTTCGGTCCGCTCGCGGCGCACGGCGAGTGGAAGCCCGCCCTCGAACGACACCACCCCCACGTTCAGGTTGGTGCCCCCGATGTCCACTCCGACGATCCAATCACCTTCCGGCACTTTAGACATCGCTTGACGCCCTCGCTCCTCTCAGTTGCTCGCGGGCCGCTTGCACGACGGCCTCGACAGTAATGAGCTCCAGACACTCCCATTGCGCCTCCGGCAGGAAGGTGCCCCTGCCCCGACGCGGGCACCGGCTTCTGCCGCACGGGGAACACGGCAAGTCTGACTGCCGGAGCACCCGAGCGCGCGGACTGAGCGGGCCGGTGCGCCTCGGGTCGCCCGCTCCGTAGATCGCGATGATCGATGCACCCACCGCCGCCGCCAGGTGCATGGGACCACCCTCGTTGGTGATCACCAGGTCGCACTCGCTGAATCCCGCGGCCAGCACCCCCAGACTCGTACGACCGCCCAGGTCGATACCCCGCCTCCCCGCTCCCGCTGCCACCCGGGCCGCCAGCACCTGTCCCCTCGGGCTGCCGAAGGCTATCACCGTCCCGACCTCCTGTCCCAAGATACCGGCCAGCGCCGTGAACTTGCCCTCGGGCCAGCGAGGTGTGGGACCGCTCGAGCCCGGGAAGATCCCGACGGCCGGCCGCTCGAAGCGGCCCGCCACGAGCTGGTGGAACTGCTCGAGCGCTCGCTCGCGGACCGGCAGGTGCGGCGACGGCGCCCCGCCCTTCCAGTTCGGGTCGACCAGCCGCATGTAAGAGCTCACCCGATGCTCGCCGGGATCCTCCGGGCGAACCGAGCGGTCGTTGAGCAGCAGGCCTCGAATGCCCGTGGGCGTACCCCTCCGCATCGGTATGCCCGCCATGCAGGCGACGGCTGCCGTGGAGAACGACCGCGTGAATAGGTAGGACGCCTCGTAGCCGACATCGCGGATCCGCGCCGCCTCCTTCCAGACCGCACTACTCCGCCGGAAGGCCATGACGTCCACCGGAAGAGCGGCGGTCTCGAGAACCGGCGCCCAAGCCGAGGGACACCAGACATCGACACCGGTCTCCGGGTAGCGCTCGGCCAGACGATGCAGCGCCGGTATGGCCATCACGACGTCGCCCAGACGGTCCGGGGCGCGGGCGTAGACCGGTCCGCCCCGCGGCCCGCTCATCCCTCGCCCACCTGTAGCAGCGCCAGGAACGCCTCCCTCGGCACGTCGACCCGGCCGACCCGCTTCATCCGCTTTTTACCTTCCTTCTGCTTCTCCAAGAGCTTCCGTTTGCGCGTCACGTCGCCACCGTAGCACTTGGCCGTCACGTTCTTACGCAGTGGCCGCACCGTCTCGCGCGCGATGACCCGGCTGCCGACAGCCGCCTGGATCGCCACGGCAAACAGCTGCCGCGGGATGAGTTCCCGCAGACGCTCGACCAACGCGCGCCCGAAGTAGTAGGCTTTGTCCTTGTGCACGATCATGCTCAACGCATCGACGGGCTCGCCGTTCAGCATGACGTCGAGGCGCACCAGGTCACTGGCCCGGTAGCCCACGAGATCATAATCGAGGCCGCCGGTGCCGCGCGTCAGCGTCTTCAGTTTCTCGTAGAAGTCGAGGACCATCTCGGCGAGCGGGAGGTCGTAGGTCACCTCGACCCGCTGACCGTCGATATAGTGCAGATGGCCGAACTCGCCGCGCCGCTCGTGACAGAGCTTCTGCACGCTGCCGATGTACTCAGCCGGACACAGGACGCGCACCCGCACGTAAGGCTCTTCGATAGTGTCGATCTCCGCTGGCGGCGGCAGCTGCGCTGGATTCTCCACGGCGGCGATCGAGCCAGCGCGCAAGCCCACCCTGTACTCCACATTCGGTACCGTACTGACCAGATCGAGGTCGAACTCGCGTTCCAGGCGCTCGCGCACGATCTCCATATGGAGAAGTCCCAAGAAACCACAACGGAAGCCGAAACCCAGCGCCTCACTCGTCTCGAACTCGTAGTGAATGGACGCGTCGTTGAGCCTCAACTTCTCCAGCGCGCCACGCACACGCTCGTATTGGTCCGAGTCCGCCGGATAAAGGCCCGCGAAGACCATCGGCTTTACGTCACGGTAGCCGGGCAACAACTGAGCGGCGCGTCGTTTCGCATCCAGCACCGTATCGCCGACCTTCGTGTCGACGATCGACTTGATCTGCGCGATGACATAGCCCACCTCGCCGGCGGCGAGCTCCGACGTCGGGACCGCGCCCAACTGCAGATAGCCAACTTCATCGACTTCGTATACAGCGTCGTTCGAACCGAAGGCGATGTTCATGCCAACCCGTAACCGCCCGTCGACCACCCGGACCAGCGGAACGGCGCCCTGGTAGTTGTCGTACTGAGAATCGAAGATCAGCGCCCGCAGCGGCGCCTCCGGACTACCACGCGGCGGTGGCACACTCCGCACTACCACCTCCAACACCTCTTCCACACCCCGCCCCTGCTTGGCGCTGACCAGCAAAACCTCCTCGGTCTCGCAGCCCAACAGCTCGGCTAACTCGGCGCTGCGGCGAGCCGGCTCAGCCGCCGGCAGGTCGATCTTGTTGATCACCGGCACGATCGTCAGACCGGCCTCCATGGCCAGAAGCAGATTCGACAGCGTTTGCGCCTCGATACCCTGACTCGCATCCACTACCAGGATCGCGCCCTCGCACGCCGCCAGGCTGCGGCTCACCTCGTAAGTGAAATCCACATGACCCGGCGTATCGATCAGGTTGAGCTCGTACGCCCCACCGTCGGAAGCTCGGTAGCTCAGCCGGATCGCGTGGGCCTTGATAGTGATCCCCCTCTCCCGCTCCAGGTCCATCGAGTCGAGAACCTGCTCCCGCATCCGCCGGGGGTCGACGGCGCCGGTCAGCTCGAGGAACCGGTCGGCCAAAGTCGACTTCCCGTGATCTATGTGAGCGATTATACAGAAATTTCGAATCCGCGCTGTGTCCACCCGTTATGCCTCTCCCTGGCCACCGTTGGGTCGTAAGCTTCCAATATAGACGGCGGGCCCTGCCGGTGGCAGTACGCCCAGGCTCGAAACTTTGGGCCCTGCCAAGGTGTAGGCTATTGCGGCGGCAGAGGCACCGCCGCCACCGGGCTCCGGATCCCCCCCGGAGCGCGCGCCTGGAGCCGCCGGACCGCCGGCCGGCTACCTGCCTCGGCGTTCGCCCTCTCCCCGAAAAAACGGAGGAAATCCGGTGCATTCTATCGTTGGATACGCTAGAGCGCGCCTTCGCCCCACCCTGGCCCTGGGCGCCGGAATCGCGCTCTCGGCCCTGGCCGCCTGCGAGCTGCCGGAGGCCCCGGAGTGGGACGTGGGGGTCGTCGCTCCCTTCAGCTCCGATCCCATCGGGATCGCCGATTTTCTACCCGGGATCGTGCAGATCGACAGCGTGAGCGATCCCTGGGCCTTCACCATCGACCGGCAGGAGAGCAGCGTCGTTTTCAGCTACAGCGACATGTGTGCCCTCTGGACGTGCGCCGGCGGCATCAGTCTGCCGGTTCCGGAGTTCTCGTACACCGACTCTCTGGTAGTGCTCTTCTCCGACGCCTCGCTGGTGTCGGTCGAGGGGGTCAGCGGCACGCTATCGCTGCAGGTCATCAACGATCTCGGTTTCGAGCCTCTGAGGTCGGACGCGACCTCCGACGGCTACGTCTCACTCGCGGTGCGCGACCTGGGTAGCGGAACGACGCTCGACAGTTTGTTCATCAGCGCCGCGGACACGACGATCGGGTCGGCGTATGACATTACGCTGAACGTCGCCGCAGCGGAATTGACCGATGGTTTCGTGATCTTCTTCCACGCGTTCTCACCGGACGACGGCCAGACGATCACGATCGATCCGGCACCGGCCTCTCTGAGTCTCTTCGCCGCGCTCGATGGGATCGCGGTCGCCGCCGCCACGGTCGTCGTGGACAACCTGTCGATGGACACGAGTTTCGTGGCCGACATCGATCAGGACACGCGGGACCAGATCATGGATCGGGTGATCAGCGGGGCATACGAGCTCATGCTGGTCCACAACCTCGAGTTGGACGGCAGCCTAGCGC
>JASFTI010000212.1:0-6443 GCA_050053635.1 Gemmatimonadales bacterium | reverse complement strand
TGGACGTACCGATCGGGACGGTGAAGACCTTTCTCCACCGAGCCCGGGCCGAGCTACGGGCCGAACTCGAACACCTGCGGAGGGAAGAAGAATAATGGGATTCCGGGATTCGGGGATTCCGGGATTCGGGAATTCCGGGATTGGGAATTGGGGAACCGAGAATCCGAGGCATTCGTGGAGTCCGTGGAATCGGGGAAGTGGGGAGGTGGGGAGGTGGACTCCCCGAATCCACGGATGCTCGTCGCTACAACTCTCCGATTCCCAACAACTTACAACATCGACTCGACCACTCCTGAACTCTCCAACTCCCGCTGAAACCTGGCGGAGGGTTCTATCGTAATGGTGAGCAGCGGGCAGGTAGAAATGACAATCTGGACTTCCGAGGGACATCTCTCCGAGCTGGCCCTGGAGCAGCGGGCAGCCGACGAGGTATCGGCGAGCGAGCTCCGGGCGATCGACAGCCACCTTGAAGGCTGCACGGCCTGTCGGGCCGAGCACGCCGGGTGGCGCCGGCTCTTTCACACCCTGGCGACACTGCAGGCAGTCGAGCCTTCGGTTTCGTTTGACGACGGGGTGCTGGCACGGGTGCGACTGCCGGAGCCGGCCGAGACCGCGGCGGCGGCTCGGCTGCCGTCGCTCCTCCGGCGGCTGCGGCCCTTCGCCGCTGCGGCGGCTGCGGTCTGGACCGTCGTGGTGGTGGGTGGCGCGGCCTGGCTGCAGCAAGCGGTCGACGTTCCCGGCTCGATGCTCCTCGCCCATTTCTTCTCGAGCGTCAGAGAGCTGTTGCTGGCAGCGGTCCTCAAGCTAGGCGCGATCCTGCAGCTGAGCGGGCTCGCCGACGCGTGGACCGAGTTCGTCGAGACTGTTCCCGGGCCCGGCGTGGTGATCGCTGGCGCCCTGATCACGGTGCTGTCCGGACTCGCGATCTGGACACTCTACCGCGTGACCGGCTACAAACCTCCAGAGGCCAACGCACATGCTTAAGCACCTGCGACACATCGGAACGCTTTTCCTGGTCTCCGCTGCGGCCCTGCCCACAGCTCTGACCGGGCAGTCGGCACAGGCGGTCGAGGAGATCGTCCAGACGTCAGTGGCACTGACGGGGGACGAAGCGATACTCGACCTCGAGCTGGCCAGCGGCCGCTCGCTGCAGATCCGGTTCAGCGACGGGCTCGTCCGGATCGACGGGGACGAGGTGGGCCGCTACGCGCCGGGTGGGGCGCTGGAGTCGGCCTGGCGCGATCTGCTGCGCGACGCAAGGCTGGGCGATCTGGGGAGCGGCTGGGACCGGTTCTCCGGCAGGGAGTTTCTGAGCGCCGACGCCTCGGCAGCCGAGCCGATTCGGGATGCGCTGGCACCGCTCGTCGCCACCATGTCGGCGCAACGGGCAGCCGAAGCCCGGGTCGAGGCGACGGCCGAGGCGGCGGCAGCCGGCCAGGCGCAGGTCGAGACCGTGGAGGGCGGCTCCCGGAACGAGGTGATCGCTGGGGGTCTGGTCGTTGAACTCAGCGAGGTGCAAGGCCTGGCTCGCCAGCTGGCGCGGATCGGGCTCGCGCCCGAACTCGAGCGCTTGCTCAACGGCGACCTCGAGATGCCGGTCCGTATCGTGATCGACGCCGATGAGTATCGCCTGTCCGAGGGTGCGGTGCTCGACAACATGTTGCTGCTCGTCGAGTCGGACGCTGTGGTGGCCGGTAAGGTCCGATCGAACGTACTGGTAGCCGACGGTACGCTGCTCATCCTGCCGACGGCGGAGATCGAGGGCGATGTGATCGCCATCGATGCGACCGTGACGAATCAGGGTGGGTCGATCGCCGGCACGATACGAGAGTCGGCCCACCGAACGCCTGTGGTCGTGGCACCGGCCGTTCCGCGTGTCCGGATCGAACGCCACGCGCCGTCGGCGTTCGACCGGATTACTTCCGGCCTGGGATCGCTGGCCAAGACGATCGCCATGTACCTGCTGTTCGGGTTCCTGGGCGCCCTGATCGTCTACATGTTCCGCGGACATCTGGAGACGGTGAGCGACACCGTCTCGTACAGCTTCGGGCGCTCGTTCCTGGCCGGGCTGGCCGCCGAGGTGCTGTTCCTGCCGATCGGGCTCGTAATGACGGTGCTCATCGTCACGGCCATCGCCGTGCCGTTCTATATCATCGCGTTCGCACTCTTATCACTGCTGGGCTACGTGTCGGTGGCCCACGCGGCCGGCGAGAATCTGACGCGCCGCCGCTTCTCTTGGACTGACCGCATGCGCCGCGCCAACTCTTACTACTACGTGCTGAACGGGCTCGGCGTGCTGCTCGCCCTGTTCGTCGGTGCCGCCATTACCCAGATGGCGTACCCGCTACTGGGCTGGGCTCACGACCTCTTGATCGCCTCGGCCTGGATCCTCACCTGGATCGCGGCGACGTCCGGGCTGGGTGCGGCGGTGCTCTCCCGAGCGGGTACGCGGCGAACTTACGCGCGGCCGCATGAGCTCCCCGAGATTCACGGGGATACGCTGGCGGAAGAGATGCCGCCGCCAGCGGGCGCCGCCGGCGCTCGACGCCGAACGCGGGAGCAGAGCGATGAGGTCTAGCGTGGTACTGGCGCTGGCGATCGCGCTGGCCGCTTCGAACGCGACTCTAGCGGACGGCCAGACATGGCGGACCGAGGCCAAGGCGCGGCAGCGCCGCGGCCAGGACTTTCTCGCCGTCAAGGTGACGTACGCGGTGGGCAAGTTCGAGTTGCGGAGAGCGCCCGACCGGCTGCTCTACCGGCTCGACTCCCGATACGACGAGGACAAGTTCATCCTGCGCAGCAACTACCTCGAGTCGGACCGCCGGGGCGACCTGCGGATCGAGATCGATGACCTCGATGACGTCGACTTCAAGGACCTCAAAGACTACGACTACGAGGGTGGTAACTTGACCCTCGACGTCTCCGGCGCGGTCCCGCTCGTCCTCGACCTCGAGATGGGCGCGGTCGAGGCTGACCTCGATTTGGGTGGCCTGCAGCTGCAGCGCATCTCGCTGCAGACCGGTGCCAGCGATACCCGGGTGAGCTTCAGCGAACCGAACGGCGAAGCGGCCGAGTTCTGCACCTTCAAGGCCGGCGCCGCCTCGTTCCGGGTAGAGGAGCTGGGGAATTCCGGCTGCCGCAGGATGTCGATATCGGGCGGCGTGGGCGCCCTGGTCCTCGACTTCTCAGGGGAGTGGGACTACGACGCGACCGGTGATATCAACGTCGGGTTGGGAACGGTCGAGATCCGCGTCCCCGCCGAGCTCGGGGTTCGTATAGAGAAGAGCACGTTCCTTATGTCGTTCGACGCCCCCGGCTTCGTCAAACAGAATGGCGGGGTCTGGCTCAGCCGTAACTGGGATACGGCAGAGAATCGTCTCACCCTGTCGGTGAGCGGCGTGCTGGGCGGCGTCGAGATCGACCGAATCTGAATCAGTATCCCAGAACTCAGCGCCTCGCCCTGACGGCGTCGCCCCTGGCGACGCCGTATCTCTTCGCCGCCGATTCGTCGCGTGCCGCGATCTCCACCGTCCCCGCCGACCCGATGACAACCGCCGCCTCGCCCACCCCTACATCCGAGTAGGTGCGCCGCAGGCCACCCAGCTCCCGGCCCGCCACCTCGAACACCCAAGATGAATCGACCCAGGCGCCGGGTATGTCCGTGATCAGATTCCCGAACCGGTCGATATGTACGACGCAGCCCTCGATCTCCTCATCTCGCCTGTGCGGTGGATCGATCGAAAGCAAGCATGGCTCCTCGACCGGTGGTCCCAGTCGTTCGAGCGCCACGCCGCTCGCCAGGTGCCCCGCAACCGGGGCGAAGACATCACGCCCGTGGAAGGTCGACGACGGCCGCGGCCGCATATACGCCCGCTCGGTCACCTCGACGCAGCGCCAGCTGCTCGCGGCCTGCAGAACCCGTGTGACCAGCCCGTTGTCGGGTGCAACCAAGTAGCGACCGTCGGCGGCGACGGCGAGCGCCCTGCGCGCGCTACCTACCCCGGGATCCACAACGGCGAGATGCACGGTTCCGGGCGCGTAGAGAGCCCAGTACTGTGACAGAGCCCAGGCAGCGGCCTCGACGTCAGCGGGCGCGATATCGTGAGTCGCGTCGAGGAGCTGCACGTCGGGCGCGATGCCGAGGATCACACCCTTCATTGCGGCGGCGAAGCCATCGGCCGTACCGAAGTCGGAGAGCAACGTGACCACAGGCATGTTCGTATCAGTATCCAATGTCCCACACCCACCGATCAGATGATCAAGTGGTTCTCAGTTATCAAGTCTCAAGACCCAACGCCCAAGTGGCTAAGTGTGTCATCGGATATGGGATACTCAAATCAGGCTCCCGAGACATCCGCTTCCTGCAACACCGCGACCAGTTTGTCGGCCAACTCCAAGAACGCCTGCGCTTCCGGTGACTCGGGCGCGCTAGCCACGGTCGGCTGACCGCTGTCGCTCGCCTCCACCACCGCAGCGCCCAGCGGGACCTCGCCGAGGAAGGGTACGTCGGCGGTGGCCGCCAGTTTGCGGCCACCTCCGCGCCCGAAGACATCGGTCCGCTCACCACAGTGGGGACAGAGGAAGCCGCTCATGTTCTCGACCAGGCCGAGTACCGGCACCTCGACCCGCTCGAACATCTTGATTCCCTTCAGCACATCGGCGGTCGCCACTCCCTGTGGCGTCGTTACCAGCACGGCACCGTCGACCTTGGCAAGCTGCACGAGTGAGAGCTGCGCGTCGCCGGTGCCCGGTGGCATGTCGACGATCAGATAATCGAGCTCGCCCCAATCTACCTGCTGCAGGAATTGGCGGATGATCCCCATGACGATCGGGCCGCGCCAGATCGCCGGCGTGTCCTCGTCCAGCAGGAAGCCGATGCTCATCAACCTGACACCATACGACTCGATCGGGACCACCTTCTCATCGGCGGTTATGCGGGGGCGGCTGTAGACACCGAACATGATCGGGATGTTCGGGCCATAGACATCGGCATCCATCAGGCCGACCCGTGCCCCACGCTTCGCGAGCGCTACTGCCAGATTCGCGGCAACGGTCGATTTGCCCACACCGCCCTTGCCGGAGCTCACCGCTACGACGCGCCGCACGCCCGGCAGCGCATCCGGCGTCGGCGGCGCCGGTGTCGATGCCGGCTCTTTTCCGCCTTCACCACCCTGGCCCATCACCGGCAGTTTACGCCCAGCCCGGGAGCCGCCGGCACGCACCTCCATGTTCACCGCCTCGACACCCTCTACCGACTCGGCCACCGCTCGGGCACGCTCGGCCAGTTCCGCAGGCTCGTCGGGGCCGGTAAGGAGCACAAAGCCCACCGTACCGGGACTCTCCGCTCTCAGTTCCATGACCGATCCCGACGCCACGATGTCCTTGCCGGTCTTCGGGTCAACGATCGACCTGAGCGCCATCGCCACCTGCTTCACCAGTTCTCGTTCGTCCGCCATAGCTTCCAGGTTGGTTAGAGTCTCTTTGCCGAAGGATCGATAACAAAAAGCCGGCAGGGACGCACCCATGCCGGCACGTTATGAGACAACCCGCGCCCTCTAGATCGCGACGACCGTCTTGACCTCCGGCAGCACGTTGCGCAGCCGGTGCTCGATCCCACCCTTGAGCGTCAGCAGCGAGTAGGGGCAGCTGTGACAGGCACCGACGAGACGCAACTCGACCCGCCCCCGCTCGGGATCGTAGCTGACCAGCTCGACGTCCCCGCCATCAGCCCGGACCGCCGGCCGGATCTCATCTATGACCGCCTCGATCTTCTCCATCGTCGTCGTCACAACAGGATTCCTCCACGGTAATCGCGCTGCCGCACCTGAAGTTGTTGTCCCGGGAATCTATTTGGGAGCCTGAATCCGGTCAACTTGATGTACCGTCAAGATGGCAGACCGCAAGGTGTTGCGCCCTAATAACAAGCACGTTATGCTGATTTGGGTGAGAGATCCTTGCCGCCACTGGCTGAGCAGAACCACACTCAACGTTGGGTTGCGGGGGAGGCGCTGAGGATCATCCGGTGAATTCTTCCATCGCAGGCGACGATCCGAAGGTTGGGCCCGGCCACGAGCGAGCCCACATCGAGGATTACTGGCGCGTCATCCGCCGGCGCGCCTGGCTGATCTTACTCACCACCGTAGTCGCGCTCGCTGCAGCGGTATGGGTGGCGTCGCGGCAGCCTCAGATCTACAGAAGCTCGCTTGCGCTCCAGGTGGGCGACCCGCGCGGTCGCACTGGCCAGCTGGGCGACATCGATGTCACACCACAGCTGCTCTGGACCGATCCGATCGAGTCGGAGGTCCAGCAGCTGACTACCCAGGCCGTGGCGAATTTCGTCGTCGACTCGCTGCAGCTGCGTGCCCGAACACCCGACGTTTTCCGGGCCGAGCTAATCGAGGACGTGTCCATCGACCTGGCAGCAGTCGCAGGTGCGTACCGGC
>JASFTI010000211.1:0-6488 GCA_050053635.1 Gemmatimonadales bacterium | reverse complement strand
CCCATCGTCTGAGCACAGTGCAGCGGGCTGACCGGGTACTCGTGCTGGAGCGGGGTCAAACCGTAGAGAGCGGTACGCACGCGGAGCTGCTGGCGGCGGATGGGCTGTACGCGCGCTTGTATGCCAGACAGTTTAGAGATGAGGAGATTGGCAAGGTAATTCAGCTCGATGTCCAGTAATCGGTAGATCGAACGCATAGAAACTTGAACAATGGGCAATGAGTGTCGGATATTCGTTATTTAGAGGGTGCTTGGCAGCGCGGGTGATATGAGCGACCAGAACCAGAACCAAGGGCCGAAGCCCGACGAACCACGCCGACCGGAGCCCGGTGAGCCGGGAAGCCGCCGTGCCTACATGATCGTGGTCTATATCGTCATGGCGGTGCTGCTCTTCGTCGGTCTCAACTACGTACTCTCGGATCGTCCCGGCGAGGAGATCAGCTACAGCGAGCTCAAGGCGAAGATCAGCGCCGGCGAGGTGGGTAAGCTGACGATCAGTGAGAGACGTATCGTGGCGGAGCCGACGGAGACGGCGAAAGCGGCCGGCGCGCCGGAGAGCTGGGTCGCCGTTCGGGTCGACGATCCCAAACTGATCGAACTGGTCGAGGAGCAGGAGATCGAGTACGAGGGTGCCGTCACCGACGGTATGGGTTGGGTGCTTAATCTGCTGCTGCCCCTCGCCTTGTTGTTCGTGCTCTGGTTTTACCTACTGCGCCGGATGGGCGGACCGGCGCAAAGTGTGATGACTTTCGGGAAGTCGCAGGCGCGACTGCAGGCGGAGGGGCACACCGGTGTCACGTTCAACGATGCGGCCGGCGTCGACGAGGCGAAGGAAGAGCTGAGGGAGGTTGTCGAATTCCTCAAGCGGCCGGGCAAATTTTCGCGGCTAGGCGCCAAGATCCCCAAGGGCGTATTGCTGGTGGGGCCGCCAGGTACGGGCAAGACGTTGCTGGCCCGGGCCGTGGCCGGTGAGGCGGGTGTGCCGTTCTTCAATTTGTCGGGCTCCGAGTTCGTCGAGATGTTCGTCGGCGTGGGAGCGGCGCGGGTCAGGGATCTCTTCGCGCAAGCGAAACAGAAAGCGCCCTGCATCATCTTTATCGATGAGCTAGATGCGCTGGCCAAGGCGCGCGGGATCGGCGGACCGGTGGGCGGCCACGACGAGCGGGAGCAGACGCTGAACCAGCTGCTGGTTGAGATGGATGGCTTCGATCCGCGCGCCGGCGTCATTATCATGGCGGCGACCAATAGGCCGGAGCTACTCGACCCGGCGCTGCTGCGAGCCGGCCGCTTCGACCGGCACGTGTTGGTCGATCGTCCCGACATGAACGGGCGGCGGGCGATCCTCGAGGTGCACGCGAAGGGGATTCGCCTGGCGACGGACGTTGCACTGGATGTCGTGGCGCGGCGTACACCGGGGTTCGTGGGTGCCGACCTTGCCAACCTGCTGAACGAGGCGGCGCTGCTCGCCGCGCGACGCGGCGGCGAATCCGTCACGATGGAGGACATCGACCAGGCGACGGACCGAATCGTCGCGGGCCTCGAGAAGAAGAACCGCCTGATCAATGAGGACGAAAAGCGGATTGTCGCGTTCCACGAGGCGGGCCACGCGCTCGTCGCGAAGTGCGTCGAGCATGCCGACCCCGTCCACAAGATCTCCATCGTCCCGCGTGGCATCGGCGCGCTGGGCTACACGCAGCAACTCCCGACCGAAGATCGCTACCTGCTCACGCGCGCCGAGCTGCTCGACCGGATCGCCGTTCTATTGGGCGGTCGCGTGGCGGAGGAGATCATCTTCGGCGAAATCTCCACTGGCGCACAGAATGATTTGAGCCGCGTCGCCGAACTGGTTCGCAGCATGGTCCTCGAGTACGGGATGAGCGAATCGCTGGGTCCGCTCACCTACGAGACCCGCACGCGCAACATGCTGGGAATGCGCCAGATGGCCGACCCGGAACAGAACCGGCACAGCGAGGAGACGCTGCAAGAGATCGACCGGGAGGTCCGGCGCATCGTCGATGAAGCGCGCGAGCGAGTGCACGAGCTACTGACGCGGGAGCGGAAAGCGCTGGAGCAGGTGGCGAAGCGGCTCCTGGAGAAGGAAGTGATCGAAGGCGACGAACTGGCCGAGATCCTCGAGAAACACGCACCGCAACGCGGTCGGAAGAAGAGCTCCGGGAGAGCGGCGGTGGAGAGGTAGCCCACCTGTGCCGAGATGAAACTCAGACTTGCAGCATTGTCGCTGGCGCCGCTGGCCTGGGGCTGTGCCGAGGAATCGGGCGCACCTGTGGGCCATGTGGTGCGAGACAGCGTTGGGATTACCGTGGTGGAGAATGCGGCGCCGCGCTGGGGGGCTGGAGAGGGGTGGCGGCTGTCGGAGGCACCGATGGTCCGCATCGGCGCGGTCGAGGGCGAACCGGAGTACCTGCTGCTGGACGTGCGCAGCGCGCTGCGACTCGACGACGGGACGATCGTCATCTCGAACAGCGGCACGGAGGAGATCCGCTTCTTCGATGTGCAGGGCCGCTACCTGAGGGCCGCTGGCGGCAAAGGCAGGGGCCCGGGCGAGTTCGGCAACCTGATCTGGATCTACGCGCTGGGCGACGACTCGATCGTCGCCTGGGACGACAGGCCGCCGGGGATCGCCTTCTTTGACCGGGAGGGCAACATCGGTCACTGGGCGCGACCCGAGCAGCCGTATGGCTTGCTACGCGGGGTCTTCCCCGACGGATCGCTGCTGCTGGCCGAGCACCACGACATGACGGGCCTCCGACCCGGCCTCAACCGGCCGCCGGCACGGGCCTACCGGCTCAACGGCCGCGGAGAGGTGGTCGATTCGCTACCGGTGTTTCCAGGCAGGGAGTTCGAGTACCTACGAGACTGGGGATCAATCAGCTTCGGCCCTCCGCCGTTCGGGCGCCGCACCGTCTTCGCCGTGAGCGGCGACGGTTTCTGCGCCGGTAGCCAGGACGACTTCGAACTGGGCTGCTTCGACCCGGGCGGCACGCTCCACACCCTCGTGCGCTGGCCCGCCCGGCAGCGCACGGTGACGGCGGAGCACATAGACCGCTACCGTCGCTACCAGCTGGACAACCTCCAGAGGGAGGGCTACCGCGCGCAGGTGGAGCGGTCGTTGAGCGAGCAGATCTACCCGGAACAGCTGCCCGCCTTCGGCTCGATCGTCGTCGATGGAGAGGGCAACTTGTGGGTGGAAGAGTATCACCTCGACTGGGAGGAGACCCGCCACTGGCTGGTGTTCGATGCCGAGCATGGCATGTTGGGGACGGTAGCGATGCCAGGCGACCTGATCGTCCTGCAGATCGGCGGCGATTTCGTGCTTGGCAGGACCTGGGATGAACTCGACGTGGAGTATGTCGAGTTGTACGAGCTGCTGAAGCCGTAGATGAAGATTACCGAGATTTTCCTGTCGATCCAGGGCGAGTCGAGCTGGCAGGGGTTGCCCTGTGTGTTTGTGCGCACGACCGGTTGTCATCGGCGCTGCGTTTGGTGCGACACTGACTACGCGTTCTTCGGCGGTCGCGACATGTCTGTTGAAGAGGTCGTCGCCGAGGTTGCGCGGATCGGCCGCGGGTGCAGGCTGGTCGGGCTAACCGGTGGGGAGCCGCTGCTGCAGAAGGAGATCGGCCGGCTGGCGGAGGATCTGCTCGAGCGTGGTTACTCGGTGCACTGCGAGACGAGCGGTAGCATCGATATTGGAGTCCTGCCGGCGGGCGTCGTGAAAGTAATGGACATCAAATGTCCGGGCTCGGGCGAATCGGAGGCCAACCTCTGGGGCAATCTGGATAAGCTGGGGCCGGGTGATGAGATCAAGTTCGTGATCGCGGATCGCAGCGACTACGAATGGGCGCTGGCGGTGATCGACGAGCACGGGCTCGCCGGGCGAAAGCTGCTGTTCGCTCCCGTCTGGGGTGAGCTGGAGTTGGAGACACTGGCCGAGTGGATGCTGGAAGACAACGCGCCGGGCCGGCTACAGCCCCAACTCCACAAGTATATCTGGGACGCCGACGAGACCGGGGTTTAGCATGCGAGTCGAGCTCTGTCGCAAGTACAACATTGCCGCCGCGCACTACCTTCCCAAAGCGCCGGAAGGTCACAAATGCCGGAACCTCCACGGCCACTCGTACGAGATCGAGGTAGCGGTGCGCGGAGAAGTGGACCGTGAGACCGGTTGGCTGCTCGATTACGGCGACATAGACGAGAGGACGAGGCCAGTGATCGCCGAGTTGGACCACCGCACGCTCAACGAGGTCCCCGGCCTCGAGAACGCCACCAGCGAGGTCCTCTGCGGCTGGCTCTGGGAGCGGCTGAAGGATCCGCTCCCCGGGCTCTACCGGATCTCGATCGCCGAGACCTGCGCCGCCGCCTGCCACTTTTACGGTGAGTGAGCGCGGCGAAGCGCGCCGCCCGCGACCGCTGGAGAGTGCCGGGCTAACCCGGCGGCCCGATCAGCCCATGGCAGGTGTACCCTGCCAGAACGGTCACCGCGACGACGACGAGCACCACAGCGAGCCTGACGATATGGACCGAGTGGCCGCGCACCCACTCGTAGGCGGCCAGTGGAATTCTCGGCATCCTCGGCGTTCCCAGCACCGTCGACGCTCCTCGCTGGAAGTGTGTACGACGACACTCAACAGTACTATAGGCCTCGGGGCAGTGGGGCGATAGCTCCCATCTGGACCCTGGAACTGCGCTCGGGGTAGCTTCGTAGTGAGTCTATCATGGACGCTGTTCTCCTACTGAAGATCGCCGGCGCCGCTTTGACGTTCGCCCTCGGGATCTGGATCGGCCTGGGAATGCCCGGCCTCAAACAGCGCAAGCGCTCCCGCGAGTGGCAGTCGTCCGACCGGCTGCGTGCCACCTGGATCAACCGGGTGTTCTTCCGCATGGAAGGTTCGGAGCGACGGTTCGGGTCCGGCCTCATCAAACCTGGGGATAAGGCGGACGAGGGCGGCGCGGGTCAGCGGGAGGGCGAATCGGAGGACTCATCAGGCGTCGTGCGGCTGCGGCGAACCTTCGAGCGCTGAACGGTGGCGGCCCGACGGCCCGTGCGGCGCACGCGAGCGGTGAAGCGAGGTCCATGGTGGACCCCCGGGGGACCACGGCGCCGACCCGAATCCATGAACTTTATCAGCGACCTGTTAGTCGGGCGACTTGACGCGTAGCGTGCGCAGCCTGCCGAGCGCGGCGGCGAGCTCGTGGATGCGGAACTGGGCGTAGTCGCCGGGCTGCCGCGAGTCGATCGTATCGAGCCCCTTCAGTCGGACTTGCTCCATCAGATACTCCAGCGCCTCGCATAGCGTGCGTCGGCCGTCGAGCCAGCGGCCGGCGGCGTGGACCATCGCTTGGGCGATGGCCCGGACCTGTGCCACCTCGACCAGCTGTTCCAGCGCGCCAAGCTCGAGCTCGTGGGTCCCGAACAGGACGCGGGTAGGGGTCTGCACTTTGATCGAGACCGGCTTGCGTCCCTTCCGGGCGTCGATGCTGGCCGGGTCCGGGACGCGGCGGCGGAGCGGTGACCAGGGTCCGCCTTCGTGGGCGCGCTCGGTGCGGAAGCGATCGGCGATCTGCTTGGCGCCGGCAGTGAGATCTGCAGGTAGGTAGCTACGCATGCCGATGATGGTGTCGGCGACATCGAAGTAGTCGCCGGCACCGCCGACCACGATCACGGTGGAGACGCCGAGCTCTTCGTAGAGCTGGCGGGCGCGGTCGATGAACGGTGTGATCGGCTCGTCGGCGTCGTGGATCAGCGCCTGCATCCGCGCATCGCGGATCATGAAGTTGGTGGCGCTGGTATCTTCGTCGATCAACAGGCAGGTGGCGCCGACCTCGAGGGCCTCGGCGATGGCCGCCGCCTGGCTGGTGGAGCCGCTGGCGTTCGCGGTGGAGAAATGAGCGGTGTCTTCGCGGCGGGGTAGGTCGGTGATGAAGTTCGATATATCAACCGAGGCGACGGCACGGCCGTCCTCGGCGCGAATTTTGACGGCGTCGGGCACGGTCACAGCCAGGTCGCGGCCGTCGGCTTCGACGTGCTCGTAGATGCCGCCTTCAATGGCGCGGAGCAGCGTCGACTTACCGTGGTAGCCGCCGCCCACGATGAGAGTGACGCCGCGGGGCACCCCCATGCCGGTGACCGGTCCCCGGTTCGGGGCCTCGAGGGTGACCCTCAGTCCGTCGGGAGCCTCAAAGGCTACGGCCTGGGACACGGCGAGCGGCCGGTCATCGATGCCGCTGCGGCGCGGTAGGACCGCGCCGTCAGGGACGAAGGCGATGAGGCCGCGCTCTTCGAGTTGGCCGCGCAGCGCGGCCGAGTCCTCGGCCAGGAAGCCGTGGCCGCGCAGCGCCTCGAGCTCGCCGGTCGCGGGCGCCAAAACGCTGCGCAGGGCGCGGGGAATGTCGCCGAGCAGCATCTCGGCCGCTTGACGACCGAGCACGCGGCGGCCGGCGGCGGGTAGTCCCGCGGTAAAGCGGGCG
>JASFTI010000210.1:0-6526 GCA_050053635.1 Gemmatimonadales bacterium | reverse complement strand
GGCCTTCGAGCTCGGCCACCCGTTGGATCATCAGCGTCCGTTTAATACCCCACTCGGCCGCCGGACGTGCCCGCTCCCGGGCCTCGTCGACCGCGTCGGGGTCGGCGTCCTCGGGTGGTGGCCCGACTAGGGCATCCAGGTAGCGCTCGATCATCGAGTCGGGCACTTCGAAGGGGTTGGCCTGCAAGATGCTCTCGACGATCTCATGGTCGAGCTTGGCTTCCACCTCCTGCTCCTTGTGGTGGCGCAGGTCCTTGCCCACCGCCTCCCGCAAGGCCTCGAGATCCTCGAAGTCTCCCAGCGACCGGGCCAGCGCGTCGTCGAGTGGCGGCAGCTCCTGCTCTAATACCTGTTTCAGCTCGATCCGCAAACGCCGGCTCTTACCCCGCTGTTCCTCGTCCTCGAAGTCTTCCGGGAACGTGACCGTAAACTCCGCCGCACTCCCGGGCTCCAGCGTCATGATCGCCCCTTCCACATCCGCGATCGCCCGGCCCTCGCCCAGAGTGAAGCGGTACGGCTGGCCCTCCGCCTCCGACGCCTCTGCCTCCAGTGGCGTGATCGTCACTTCCACGCTGTCCCCGGCCGCCGGCTTCCGCTCCACCGGCTTCCACAGAGCCTGCTGCTGGCGCAGCATCCCCAGCTGCGCATCGATCTCCTCCTCCCCGACCGTCACTTCCGGCCGGCTCAGGCGAAAGCCACCCAACCGGTCCAGCTTGACCTCGGGACGGATATCGAACATCACCTCGAACGTCAGCTCCGAATCCGGGTCGTAGCTCAGCTTCGCCACCCGCGGGGCACTGATCGGCTCCAGCTCCTTGGCCTTTACCGCCTCGCTGAACGCCGCGTCGATCACCTTCTGCTGCGTCTGCCGGTCGATCTCCGCCCCGAAGCGCGACTCCAGGTGTGACAGCGGGACCTTGCCTTTCCGGAAGCCCGGAATCCTGACCCGCTTCGACAGCTGCTTGGCGACCTTCGCCCGCGCCGACCTCACCCGGCCCTCGGGTACCGTGATGACCAGCTTGCGGCTCCAGGCCGCCGTCTCCTCGACCGAGATCTGCAGGTTGGTTGTAGCTTGGGACACAGATTACCGCCTGTCGGTGCTGCTGCTGCGAGAAGTGCGAAAGGGGGGACTCGAACCCCCACGGCCAAATGGCCACCAGCTCCTAAGGCTGGCGCGTCTACCGATTCCGCCACTTTCGCAAGAAGCGGTCAGGCCGTTCCTTACATTACTTGAAAGGGCGCAAAGGTCAAGGAAAATGCGGACGGTGGCGGGCGAATTTAACGCCCGCCACCTGCTCGAGCCTGCTCACTCGTCGGGGATGAGGATGTTGATAATTCTGTGGCCTAACTCACCGTCCTCCGAGAGGAGGTAGGCTGTATCCAGCGAGACCACGTCGCCCGCTCCCACCTCCTCGAGCTCCCGGTCGAAGTCGGCTACGCTGCTGATGGCCGCGCCGTTTACCCGCTGGATGACGAGGTCGCGCCGCAGTCCGGCGTTCCAGGCGGGGCCGTAAGTGGCCACGTTGGTGACCAGGACGCCCTGCAGGTCGGAGCCGAAGCCGTAGCGGTTGCGCACCGCGGTATCGATCTCGGCGACCTGGATTCCCAGCATCATGTTGCTGGGGGTGCTGACTGCAGCTGTGCGAGAGGGCTCGGGCTGTGGGATGTCGGCCTCGGCAAGTCTGACGGTGAAGCGGATCTGCTCGCCGTAGCGGATGACGGTGACGTCTACCCGGTCGTTGGGCTCGTAGTGGGCGATGACGCGCTGGAGCTGGCCGACGCGCTCGACCGGCCTGTCGTCGACGGCGATGATGACGTCGCCGCGCTGGATGCCGGCCTTCTGGGCGGGGCTGTCGTCCGGGAATCCCTCGATCACCGCGCCCCGGGGCTGCGGTAGCCCGAAAGCCAGGGCGTCGGCACGCGTGACGGGTCGGACCGAGACGCGGAGTGCGGCGCGGCGGACGCGACCGTACTCGATCAGGTCCTCCATCACATCCCTGGCGAGGCTGATGGGGATGGCGAAGCCGTAGCCCTGGTAGAAACCGGTCGTGCTCTGGATAGCCATGTTCACGCCGATGACCTCGCCCTGGTAGTTAACGAGTGGACCCCCCGAGTTTCCCGGGTTGATCACGGCGTCGGTCTGTATGAGGTCCTCGATAGCGTACTCGCTGCCGGAGGTCGACTGGATCAGACTGAGGTTACGTCCCTTGGCGCTCACGATGCCGGCGGTAACCGTGAAGGGCAACTCCGAGCCCAACGAGGTGCCCGGGTTGCCCACAGCGAGCACGAACTCGCCGACAGCGGTGCTCTCGGAGTCGCCCAGTTTCACCGTCGGCAGGTTCGCCTCGTCGATCTTGAGCACGGCGATGTCGGTCGTCGGGTCGCGCCCGACCAGCTCGGCTGGGAATTCTCGCCCGTCCAGCAGTTGGACCGAGATCCGCTCGGCGGCTGCCACGACGTGGTTGTTGGTGAGCACGTAGCCGTCATCCGAGACGAGGAAGCCGGACCCCCGCCCGAGCGGCACGTCGTATGGTGTGTCGAGTTCCGGGTGCTGGGGTCCGAACAGGTCTTCGAACCGCTGTGGCAGGCGGGCGCGCTGCGGTGTGCCCCGCGTGTCCACCGAGACCACCGCCGGCGTGACGTTTTGGGCGATGGCGACGAACGCCCGGCTCACCTCGGCCAGTTGCCGGAAGCTCGCGGCGACCGCGCCCGGCTGCTGTGAACTGGGCTGCGCCTCGCTGGGCGCCTCGGGTGCCGCGGTCTCGGGCGGGTCGGTCACCGGGTTGGGGGATTGGAGCACGGGGCTTGCCATGGTAGCCGCTTCGCCGCCCTTGGCCCAGCGGAAGCTCGAAGCCAGTCCGAGGCCGAGCGCCAGAGCGAGTGCCGTAAGGAGGACGAAACGGAGCTTGCTGCGCAGTGGATCGCTCATCAGACGTACCTTCTCTCCTGGGGATTGCCGATGCTAAAGCCGGCTCGCCTAATACTACGTCGGTTGGGGCGCCACGGTTCCGGCGTCTGCCAAAATATACAAGAGCGGGGCCCCGTGTGGGGCCCCGCCTTCCGGATGTCTAGATGCCCGAGGCGGTCGAATCGTCGCCGCCTCTATTCCGTTTCCTCCTTCTTCTCCTTGTCCTCGTCGACGATCTCGTAATCGGCCTCCACGACCTCGGGCTCGGCTTCGCCCTCTGTACCACCCGCAGCCTCGGCGCCGCCAGCGCCCGCCGCGGCCGCCTGAGCCTCGTATAGCTTTTGGCCGGCCGCCGAAAAGGCCTGCATCAACTCGTCGTGCGCCCGATTGAGGTCGGGAAGCTCCTGGCTCTCCTTCAGCGCCTTCTTGCCGCCCTCGAGCGCTTCGTCGAGCCGCTTCTTCGTCGCCTCGTCGAGCTTGTCCACCCACTCGGCAGAGTCCTTCTCGACGCGGTAGATCAACGTGTCGAGCTTGTTGCGCAGCTCGATCAGCTCGCGGGCCGATTGATCTTCCTTGGAGTGCTCCTCCGCGTCCTTCACCATCCGTTCGATCTCGGCGTCGGTCAGGCCGGAGGTCGCTTCGATCCGTATCGACTGCTCTTTGGCCGTCGCTCGGTCCTTCGCCGACACGTGGAGGATGCCATTCGCGTCGATGTCGAAGGTGACCTCGATCTGTGGCATACCGCGCGGGGCAGGTGGGATGCCGGTGAGCTGGAATCGCCCGATCGTCTTGTTCTGGACCGCCATCGGCCGCTCACCCTGAAGCACGTGGATGTCCACCGTGGTTTGGCTGTCCTCGGCAGTCGAAAAGACCTCCATCTTCTTGGTCGGGATCGTCGTGTTACGCGGGATCAGCGTGGTCATCACGCCGCCCAGCGTCTCGATACCCAGCGACAGCGGCTCCACGTCGAGCAGCAAGACCTCGCTCACCTCGCCCGCCAGCACACCCGCCTGGATCGCCGCACCGACACCCACGACCTCGTCCGGGTTCACGCCCTTGTGCGGGTCCTTGCCGAAGAAGTCTCGCACGATCTCCTGGATCTTCGGGATGCGAGTCGAGCCGCCGACCAAGATCACCTCGTTGATGTCCTCCTGCTTGAGCTTCGCGTCCTCCAGTGCCTTCTTCATCGGCGCAATCACTGCCTGCATCAGGTCGTCCGTCAGCTGCTCGAGCTTCGCTCGCGTCAGCCTCATGTTCAGGTGTTTGGGTCCCGATTGGTCCGCGGTCACGAACGGCAGGTTGATGTCGGTCTCCATTGTCGTGGAGAGCTCGCACTTCGCTTTCTCCGCCGCCTCCTTCAGACGCTGGAGCGCCATTGGGTCTTTCGACAGGTCGATCCCCTGGTCCTTCTTGAACTCGTCGACCAGCCAGTTGATCACCCGCTCGTCGAAGTCGTCGCCACCCAGATGGGTGTCGCCGTTCGTCGACTTGACCTCGAATACGCCTTCGCCCAGCTCGAGGATCGTGATGTCGTAAGTGCCGCCGCCCAGGTCGAAGACCGCGATCGTCTCGTCCTTCTTCTTGTCCAGCCCGTAGGCCAGCGACGCGGCCGTCGGCTCGTTGAGGATCCTCAGTACCTCGAGCCCGGCGATCTTGCCCGCGTCCTTGGTCGCCTGGCGCTGCGAGTCGTTGAAGTAAGCCGGTGTGGTGATCACGGCCTTGGTAACCGGCTGTCCCAGGTAGTCCTCGGCCGTCTGCTTGAGCTTCTGCAACACCATGGCCGAGATCTCCGGCGGCGAATAGTTGGTGCCGCCGATATCCACGAACGGCCGGTTCTGAGCGTCGCATTCCACCTTGTACGGGTAGCGGTTTATCTCCCGCTCCAGCTCGTCGCAGGTACACCCCATAAACCGCTTGATCGAGTAGACGGTCCGAACCGGGTTGGTGATCGCCTGGCGCTTCGCCACCTGACCCACCAGTCGCTCGCCGTCCTTGGTGAAGCCGACGACCGACGGCGTGGTGCGCGATCCCTCCTGATTCGGGATCACCACCGGGTCGCCGCCCTCCATCACCGCTACTACGGAGTTCGTCGTGCCAAGGTCGATTCCTATGACTTTGCCGCCGTTCTTGGCCATTGCTTGTCTCTACTGTTTGAATTGACAGAGGCGCCCCCCAAGGCCACACCTCGCTCTCGACGCCGGGCCTGCCTGGGGGTGCGCTCCAACCATACCGTATCGGGCCCAGAAAAGGTGCAACCCGCGTGCCAGCACCGGGAGGTAAAATCGCCGTAAAATTACAGACAATCTGGCGTGTCAGCGGTCTGCCATGCCAAAGCGGCAGACTGCCGCCCGCCAGGCTCAGCCTCGGTTGACGCCCGATGGCCCCGGTCGTACGTTGGCGGCGCCATGTTTCCCTACAAGGACGAGAACCCCACCGAGCTGACCCCCTACCTGACGGTTGGTCTGATAATCGCCAACCTGGCGGTCTGGGTTGGTGTCCAGGGGATGGGGGTCAATCTCGCAGCCAGCGTGTGCGAATACGGTCTGATCCCGGTGGAGGTCACCGGCCGGACGCTGGAAGGGCCGGAAGTCTGCCGGTTGGGGGGACTCACCTGGGTGGCGGTCGTCACCTCCATGTTCATGCACGGAAGCTGGATCCACCTCGTATCCAACATGATGTTCATGTGGGTGTTCGGGAATAACATAGAAGACTCGATGGGGCACCTCAGGTTTCTGATTTTCTATTTTTGCTGCGGGTTGGCGGCAGCGGCGGCGCACGTGGGGCTGAACGCCAGCTCTGCAATCCCCACGGTCGGTGCGTCGGGCGCGATCAGCGGAATCCTGGGTGCTTATATCTTGCTTTACCCGCAGGTCCGCGTTCACGTCTTCTTTCCGCCGTTTTGGATTCTGCCGATGCGAGCGTATGTCGTACTCGGCTACTGGATCGTGATCCAGATCTTGATGGGCCTGGCCGAGCGTGGAGGGGTGGGGGGCGGCGGCGGCGTCGCCGTCTGGGCCCACATCGGCGGTTTCTTCGCCGGCCTCATCCTGGTCAACATCTTCCGACGACCGCAGCTGGTCGGCGCCAAGCGGGAAGGGGTCCGCCTGGACCGGCACGAGATACGGCGGCGCCACTACTGGTGGTGATGTTGCAGCTGGAGATAGCTAACTCGCAATTCACATTTCGACCTTCTCCCAGTGGTTAAGGGGCCCGTGCCCTTTCCCCAGCCCCGGTGCCGTCTCGATTGCACGCTGCGTGTAACCCCGGGCTCGCCGAACAGCCTCGACGCGGGACCAGCCGAGTGCCAGGCCGGCACAGATGGCTGCGGAGAGCGTACAGCCGGTGCCGTGGGTGTGCCGGGTCTCCTGTCGTTCTGCCTGCCACTCGTGCCAGTCCGCACCGTCGAAGAAGAGGTCGACCAGCACGTCGCCCGATAGGTGCCCGCCCTTGACGAGCACCGACTGCGCCCCTCGCTCGGCCAAGATCTCCGCCGCCCTCCGCATATCGGCCGCCGTCGCCACCGGCCGCCCGGCGAGGATCGCTGCTTCCGGCAGATTGGGCGTCAGCACCTCTGAGAGGGGCAGCAACTGCGTTGCCAGGGCGCTGACCGCGTCCTCC
>JASFTI010000209.1:0-6535 GCA_050053635.1 Gemmatimonadales bacterium | reverse complement strand
GTTTGGTTGCTTTCGACTGTCTAGCGAGAGAGGTGCGAGCGTGAAGCAGCTACCGATACCGACGCATTTCGAGCCTGCTCGTGTCGGCGAGATCTGGCAGGTTCCCTACCAAGCGCGAGCCGATGAAGCGACGGCGTGGGCGCGCCAGCACGATCTCAGGCCCGCCGCGGCCGACACCGTCCGCGTCTGCCTCGTGCTGGTGGATTGCCAGAACACCTTTTGCATCCCTGGTTCCGAACTGTTCGTCGCCGGCGCGTCGGGCCGGGGTGCGGTGGAGGACAACATCCGCCTGTGCGAGTTCATCTACCGCAACCTCGGCGTGATCACGCAGATCGCTCCCACGCTGGATACGCACACTACTATGCAGATCTTCCACCCCATCTTCTGGGTGAACGAGCAGGGCGAGCATCCGGCGGGTGGCGCGACGATCATCAACACCGAGGATGTCGAGCGCGGCGTCTGGCGGGTGAACCCGGCGGTGGCAGCGAGCGTGGCGGAAGGCGACTACGAGTACCTGGAACGCTACGCCTTCCACTACGTGCGGACGTTGAGCGCAGGGGGCAAGTACCCGCTACTGGTCTGGCCCTACCACGCCATGCTAGGCGGGATCGGCCACGCATTGGTGTCGGCCGTCGAAGAGGCGGTGTTCTTCCACGGGAACGCCCGCCTGAGTCAGGCGCGCTTCGAGATCAAGGGCGGCAACCCACTGACTGAGCACTACTCGGTCTTCCATCCCGAGGTGATGGTCGGGCCGGACGGCGAACCGATCGCAGAGAAGAACTCGGCTTTCGTACGGACGCTGTTCGAGTTCGACGCGGTAATCATCGCCGGCCAGGCGAAGAGCCACTGCGTGGCCTGGACGGTTCACGACCTGCTGGACGAGGTGCGCGCAGAGGATCCAGCGCTGGCCGAAAAGGTCTTCCTGCTGGAGGACTGTAGCTCGCCCGTCGTCGTACCCGACGTGGTCGACTTTTCCGAGCAGGCGGACGAGGCTTTTCGGCGATTCGCGGAAGCGGGTATGCACGTTGTGCGGGCGAGCGAGCCGATCCAGAGTTGGCCGGGAATCGGAGAAGTGATCAGTAATCGGTGATCAGTGATCAGTAAACCACAACTCGCGCACGTGGCGAGCGCCGCGCCAGGAGGAAGTCGAAGCGGCCGGACCCAGACGGTGGCACCGGAGAGCGACAGCTCCTTCAGCCGACCGGGATCCGGGAGGTGAACCTCGACCGGCTCGCCCTCTAGCTCCACCACGGTCAGGAAACGGTTGGGTCTGGATACGAACCGTGCCGCGCGGAGAGGTCCCGGGATGCGCATCTCGTCAGATCGCTGCCGCCGAGCGTCCGCTCAGCCGCGTGTCCAACTCAGCGCCGCGAAGGAACCCTCGGTCAGTCGTGCGTCTGCCGATACTCCCCCTCCAGGCGCGACATGAGCTCGGCCCGGCGCTGGTAGAGCTGCTTGAGTGGCCGGGGTTCACGCTTCGCCAGGGCATAGGCGGCGAAGAGCGGCAGCCCGACGCTCACATCGAGGTAGCAGACTACCGTGTCGGGCAAGGCACGCGGGTCGACCTTCCCCCAGCTCACCGCCTCCGAAGGGGTGGCGCCCGAGAGGCCGCCGGTGTCGGGACGCGCATCGGTGACCTGGATGAAGTAGTCGTGGCCCGCCTCGTCCAATCCCAAGACCTCCTGGAGTTGAGGTTCGGTTTGCAGCAGGAAGTTCTTGGGCGTCCCGCCACCCATGATCACGACGGCGCTCTTGCCGCCCGAACGCTTGGCACCGAGAACGATCGCCGCGGTCTCGTTCACGTCGATGGCGGAGTCGATGCGCAGCTTACCGCCGGCGAGGGCGCGCTCCGCCACGTTCATCCCGATGCTCGAGTCGCCCGGCGCCGAGCTGTAGATCGGGACGCCGGCCTCGTAGCAGGCGGCGAGGATCGACTTACGCTCGATTCCCAACGTTCTCTCGCGCTCCAATACGTAGCGCCCGACGAGATGGTGGAACTCGGCCGTCCCCATCGTGCGCTGAAACTCCTCGCCATCGATGAGCTGGCGGAAGAAGGCGTCGGTCGAGAGCAGCACACGGTAGTCGAAGAAGATGTCGTAAATGCGGACGACACCTTCCTCCCTCAGCTGCACATCGCTGACGGTCGGCCGACCCTGGCGCATCTCGAGGCCGATACCGAAGTGCGCGTCGTGGTAGAGGACCGCTCCTGTCGAGACGATCCAATCGATGAAACCCACCTCGATCAGCGGGATCAGCGCCGACATGCCAAGTCCCGCCGGCGTTAGCGCCCCACTGAGGCTCATGCCCACCGTCACCTTGGGCTCCAGTACCCGCTCCACGAACAGACGGCACGCCTCTCGAAGACGGCCCGCGTTGTAGGCCAGGAAGGCGCCGTCGATTAGATCAGCGACCCGCTCAGCGCCGCTGATCGGCGATGGGTCGATCCGCTCTCCACGCAGGTACTGACTGGAGCTCTGCTCCGAGTTGGTCGGTATCATCACTCGCCTCTCGGGTAGGGCCAGAAGCCGGAAACGAAGCTAGAGGAGAGCCGCCTGAAGGTGCAAGGTGGGATTCGTTGGTACCCGGGAATCAGGGAGCTCGGGAATACGGGGATTCGGAAGTTTGGGAATCCGAGTTAGGAATCCGAGGTATAAGGGAGGGTGGGAACAATGCGGAAGGTCGATGAGGAGACCTCGAACGTGGCCCACCTCCCGGATTCCCCGATTCCCCGATCCCCGAATTCCACGGACTCCACGGATGCCTCGGATTCCCAATCCCCGAATCTCCCAATCCCCAATTCCCCGGACTCGTGAGTCCAAAATCCCATTATCCCAGAATCCGAGAATCCCAGAATCCCGACTCACCCAACTCCCTCAGCTCCCACCGCCGCCCGGGCACGGCCTCCGTTACGGGCGTTGTGCGCGTCCACGATGATCTGGGCCGCCTGCTCCGGCGAGTTCGCCGTCATGATGATATCGAGGTCCTCCGACGATATCTTGCCCTCCGCCAGCACGCTGTTCTTCAGCCAGCGCATCAGCGAGGAATGGTAGCGGTTGTTGTACATCACCAGCGGGAAGTTGTGGACCTTGCCAGTCTGGATGAGGGTCAGCGCCTCGAACAGCTCGTCCATCGTTCCGTAGCCGCCGGGGAAGATGACGAAACCCTCCGAGTAGCGGACGAACATCGTCTTGCGCACGAAGAAATAGCGGAAGGTCAGGCTGAGATCGACGTAGCGATTGATAGCCTGCTCGAAGGGGAGCTCGATGTTCAACCCGATCGAAAGGCCGCCACCTTGCTGGGCACCCTTGTTCGCCGCTTCCATGATTCCCGGGCCCGCGCCGGTCATGATCGCGAAGCCCGCCTCGGCCAGCTGACGACAGGTCTCCGTCGCTGCCTGGTAGTCGGGATCCCGGCGCGCCGTGCGCGCCGATCCGAAGATCGATACCGCCGGACCGATCCGCCCCAACGTATCGAAGCCGTAAACGAACTCGCCCATGATCCGGAAGACGCGCCACGGATCGCTCGTCGTCGGCTCGGGGATAGGCTCGAACCCCTCCGGCAACCGCTCCACCGCGCCTGGCGCCCGCTCCGCCGGCTCGAAGTCCGTGGCGCGGCGGCTGAAGAGACGCTCGTCCTCGGTCGTAGGCCCGGGGCCACGCCGATCCACATGCTTTATCTTTGCCTTCGGCCGCTGCCGTCTCTTCCTCGAGCTACCCTTCCTGCGCTTCTGCATCAAACTCTAAGCTCCGTGCGTATACTCCACAGCCGTCCACGGCCGTACCGGGCGGTGTGGGAAAGTTTTGTGGAAAACCCCGTAAGCCGTTGTACGGCAAGGGGTTAGCCTGGGGAGATCGCGCCCGCCCAGACGGGAAAGGCGGGCGCGCTGGCGCCGACCCGAATCCACGAAGTTTTTTCAGCGACCTGCTAATCGGCGCCCGCCGCTGGTTGCGTGGCTTTGACCTCGGGGACGGCCGGCTTGGCGGCCGGCTTGGCGGCCGGCTTCACGACCCGGGAGCCCCCTCCCCCCTCCTCCATGTGGACCTGGCCGTTGAAGCGGGCGCCCTCATCGAGCTGGACCCGGCGGCTGCGCAGCTCACCCTGGATGTCGCAGGTCGATTGAAGCTCGAGCCGACTGTCGGCGGCTATGTTGCCGCTGACGCGGCCGCTGACCACAGCGTCCTGGGTGATGATGTCGCCGATGACTTCCCCACTGCGGCCGACGACGACCGATTTGCCGGCACGGATCGTTCCCTCGACTCGGCCCTCGATGCGGATGGTCCCATCGGTCTCGCAGTCGCCGACGATGTTCATGCCGGGCGCGATTAGTGAGATCGCGGCATCACCAGATTCACGCTCGATCTTGGTCATAGGCTTCTTCTGTCCCTCGACGGTTTTCTTGTCACGTCCAAGCATAGGGCATACTCACGAACCCGATCCGGTTCTTTGTTGGACCAGAGTGAAAGGATCGATGGGCCTGCCGTCCTGCAGGATCTCGAAATGCAGGTGCGGCGCTGTCGATATCCCCGTGTTTCCAGAGAGGGCGATAACCTGGTTCTGCAATACCGTGTCTCCCGCAGCGACGAAGAGCCGGGATGCATGACCATACATCGATTCGTAGCCAGAGTTCCCATGCTCGATCAAGACGTACAGTCCGTAGATCGAATCAGACTGCGCCTGGGTGACCACACCGGCCCCACTGGCCCGAATATAAGAATGCTGGGCCACGGCGATGTCGATCCCCGGGTGCGTCCCGTCCTGAGCCGGCTGCAAGGTTCGCGTCACATAGCCGGCGGCGGCCAGCGGCCAACTGGTCGGGATCTCCGGCGACAGACCCGTCCCTGGAGCACCGGCATCCGCCGTTCCCGGTCCTTCGGCCGGCCGCATCTCGGGTGCCAAGTTCACCGCCAGGATGTCGCCTCCCAGCATCATACGGATCTTCTCGTACTCTGCCTGCAGTAGCGCGAGGCTGCTGGCCAGCTCCTGCACCTTAGCGTTGTCCGCTTCGAGCACCGCGATCTGCCCTTCGAGCTCGGGGATCCTGGCCGTCTGGGCGGCGAAGTACCACCAGCTACCGAGCAGCATGGCGAGTGCGAGGGCCGTCGCCGCGGCGAGAGCGGCGCCGATCCGCAGCCCCCGCGGCGTCAAACGAACGCTGCGGGTCCGCTCGGTGTCGCCCGGGACGAGTACGATCGTGTAGCCGCCTTCGTTCTCCTTCATCTTCTGCCACTCAGACTATTCCGCCGACGCCGACGATGACCTCGACGATGCGCTCGAAGTCCTCGGCATCGCGGAAGGGTATCTCGATTCGCCCCCGATTCGACCCGTCCAGCTTCACCCGGACCGTCGTCCCCAGAGCCCGGGCCAACGCCTGCTCCGCCCGCGTCGCGTACGCGTCGGCCCGGGGATCGGTCGCCTTCTGCTTCGGCTTGCGCGCCTTGGTCGTGCGACGTTGGCGGACCCGCTCCTCCACCTCGCGCACCGACAGTTCATCCCGAGCCGCTGCCCGCGCCAGCTCGATGACCCGCTTCTCGTCGGCGAGACCCAGCAGCGCTCGGCCATGGCCCGCCGAGATATCGCCGTCGGCCAGCAGCTTGCGTACCTCCTCCGGTAAGCCAAGAAGGCGAATCGTGTTGGCGACGGTCGAGCGGTCGCGACCGACCCGGCCCGCCACCTGCGCCTGCGTAAGTCCGAACTCCTCCACCAGCCGCCGGTAGGCGTGCGCCTCGTCGAGCGGGCTGAGGTCCTCACGCTGCAGGTTCTCGATCAGCGCCAGGACCAACATCGTCCGATCATCGACATCACGCACCACAACGGGAACGTGGTCCCAACCGAGTTCCTTGACCGCCCGAAATCGACGCTCGCCGGCCACCACCTCCCAACCGCCCTCCGCCACCGGGCGCACCAGGACCGGTTGGAGAAGCCCGTTCTCCTTGATCGAGACCACCAGCTCCTCGAGCCCCTCCCGATCCATCGCCTGGCGCGGCTGGAACGGGTTGGGCCGCAACTCCTGCGTGGCGACCTGCTCGACCTCACCCCGGCCCGCCGAGTCTTCCGCCAGATAGTCGCCCAGCAGCGCGCTGAGCCCCTTACCGAGTCGCTTCTGCTGTTTCTTAGCCACTGCCGTTCCTGCCCATAAGTTCTTTTGCCAAATCAAGATAGCTCGCTGCACCCGATGAGCGTACGTCGTACGTCACGATCGGCTTGCCGAAGCTCGGTGCCTCCGCCAGCCTGATGTTCCGGGGAATCGAGGTCCGAAACACCTTGGGCCCGAAGTACTCGCGAGCTTCGTCGGCGACTTGGCGGGAGAGGTTCAAATGGTCGTTGAACATCGTCAGGAGGACGCCTTCAATCTGCAAACTCGGGTTCAAGCCGCGCTGCACGAGGCGCACCGTGTTGAGCAGCTGCGTCAGACCCTCCAGCGCATAGTACTCGCACTGGATCGGGATCAAGACCGTATCGGCCGCCGCCAGGGTGTTGACCGTGAGTAGCCCCAGGGACGGCGGAGAGTCGATGATCACATACTCGTAACTCTCCC
>JASFTI010000208.1:0-6537 GCA_050053635.1 Gemmatimonadales bacterium | reverse complement strand
CCTGCCGTCACCAGCAGCAAGAGGGCGAGTTGTACGCGGCGTGTCCGGGCGAAGGGGCCGGAGAACTCGTCGACCGCGCTCGTGGACAGGACCGTCCAGGCCGGCGTCTCGAGGTTGACGAACGAGGCGACGCGGGTCGAGTCGACGACGCCGAAGATGACACTCCCGCTGTCAGGGGCCAGCCGACTCGCACCGACATCCCAGCCGTCGGGACCGACGAGGACCGAGGCACGCGCCTGCAGCTGGGACCGCCGTGGGTGGTATACGACCCGGTCGGCCTCGCGATCCAAAACGACGCTGTAGCCGAACCGGCCGAACGCCCGCGACAGAGCCCCCGAGGGTAGCACCTGGTCGAGGCGCGCCATCGCCACGACCGTGCCCAGTCGCGCCGACGTATTCGCGTCCGGGATCGGCCGGTCGAACCGCATGCCTTCGCCCGCCGCGCCGCCGCCTAATTCATCTGCCCGCGCCCGCTCGGCTCGGCTCGCCCCTAAGCTGTAAACGACGGCGCCCGTCGTGTCCCGCAGCTCGATCCAGTGATACGAGACCCGGAAAAGGTCCCAGACCTGTTGGAGATAGGTGTCGGCAGCGGAGAACACGCGTCCCCATGAGTCCGCGCCGTCGCCGTAGTGCGCCTCGAAGAGGCGCCGGGTCTCCAGGTTCTCGGCCAGCAGCGAGAGGTCGGACTCGTAGCGCGCGTAGCGGCTCTCCAATTCGGTGGCCGCGCGCCGGGCGATGGCCCCCGTCTCGGTCGCCAGCAGCTCTTCCACCGCCCTCACCGACCGCACGTAGCCCAGCGCCCCAAGCGCCAGCAGCGGCAAGACCCCGAGGCCGATGAACAGGGCCAGCATTCGGGCGCGCAGACTCATGCGATGGCAGTTCCTTTTCTACGTAGTCCTATATTCCTTGGATATCGAGATTGGTGAGGCCGACCTGCCTTGCATGTGCGACGACCTCGTTGTATTCCCTGCGAGTCAATCGCCGGGCGATCTCCGGGTAGTCGAAAGCTCTGTACATCGGCCTGTACTGAGCCATGATGTTGACGTAGGTGTCCTTCGGCAGGTTCTCGGCGATCCAGTCGATCACCTCTCTGCTCCCGCTCACGCTGTTCGGCATCACCAGGTGCCGGATCATCAGGCCGCGGTACATCAGCCCGTCTTCTGCGGGCTTCGCTACACCCACCTGGCGGTGCATCTCCAGCAGCGCCGCCTTCGTGACCTCAGGATAGGTGTCGGCTCCCGACGAATACTTCGACGCCATCGCCCCGTCCGCGTACTTGAAGTCGGGAAGGTAGATGTCGACGATGCCGTCGAGTCTCCGCAGGATCTCGGTTCGCTCCCAGCCGCAGGTGTTGTAGACCAACGGCAGTCGCAATCCCTCGGCGGCTGCGATGTCGAGGGCCAGCACGATGTGGGCCGAGTAGTGGGTCGGCGTGACGATGTTGATGTTGACACAGCCGATCTCCTGCAGATGCAACATCATGTCGGCCAGGTCTTCAACGCTTCTCGGCGCGCCCTCTCCGCCCTGACTGATCTGCCAGTTGATGCAGAAGACACAGCGCAGGTTGCAGTTGCTGAAGAAGACGGTCCCGGAACCGCCGCGCCCGACCAGCGGCCGCTCCTCTCCGTAGTGCGGGTTGTAGGCGGCGATGACGAGTTGCGATGTGCCCTGACAGAACCCTGCCTGCCCATCGAGCCGCGCCGCGCCACATTGCCTGGGACAGAGCGAGCAGCTTTCCAGCAGCTGCCAAAGCTCGTCTCCTCTGCGCTTTAGTTCGCCGGTCCTGTGCAGCTTCAGGTAACCCGGCTCGAAGTCGGAATCGGTCTGTGATTCAGCCCTTGCGTCTCTTCGGCATGCAGCGTTCAGGAAGGGAATGGTAGAGCTCACGGTTGCGACTGCCGCGGCGACTAGTCGTCCGATGAACGTTCTTCTCGATTGCTTTTTCATCGGAAGTCCTCCTATTGAACTCACTCGTCCAGCAGTCCGGACAGCCAGTGGACGACGTTGAGGCAGAACTGGGCGTTTTGCGGGGCGGCCGGATTGTTCATCCCCATGGGTACGCGCTGGGGCCCGGCCAGCTGCGCCGTGCACATCGCCGCCTCGCCCAGCACGACGGCGCGGCCCTGCCCGACCCGCAGCGCGCCGCCCTGCAACCAGCCGCCTACCGGGAAGGTCGGCGTCGCTTCCGGTGGCGCATCCGGCAGGTTCATGTTCAACGGTGCGCCGCCCCAGGCATCGGGGCTGAGGACCAGCAGCGGTTCCATCTGAGTCGACGGGTAGAACGCCTGTCCGGTGAACGTGGTGACGGCAGTAACCCTCTCGCTCGCGTAGCGGCCCGTGACGATCGCGTGCTCGGCTAGTTCGCCCGGCTCGCCGATACTCTCGAGAATACGGTCGATGGGCACCCCGTAGAGCTCCGCGGCGCCGCGCAATGCCTCCTCGTCCGGTTCGCCGAAGATTTCCATACCCACATAGCCGTCCAGCATCTGAGCGCCGAGCAGAACGCCGAGGTCGCCGTTGGCGCCCGGCCACGGTGAGTGGTCGACGATTAGCAGCAGCGAGCCGCCTCCCAGAACCCAATCGAGTAGCGCGGTGACCTCGGCACGGGTGAACGCCGAGCCGTGCGGGTAGGCCCGGTTCTCGGCGTTGGCCGCCGCCGTTGCGTTCGAGATGACCACGATGTCACACTCGCCCAGCGACTCCGGCGCGAAAGCGTCGGCATTGGCCCGGACCCGGTAGCCGTCGTCTCGCAATAGCGTGGCAAACGCCAGGTAGCGGCCGTTCATGGTGTGGAAGTTGTGGTGCGCGCCGTCGACGCAGACCCGCGGGCCGGCCCCGGCTTCGTATGCGGGCTCGGGCCCCGCATAGTGAAAGGCGCTGTCGGCGACCTGCTGGGCGCTCGCGGCCGTCGCCGTCAGCGCCAGGATTACCACGATCGTTGCGAGGAATCTCATGGCGGGCACTCCTGCCTGTGGCTGCAGAATCGCTGGCCGGCCGCACTGTGTGTCGCGGCGAACCGGTGTGTGATCGTTGTAGTGCCAGTCCTCATCATACCTAAGGGTAACATATGGGACCAGCCTTTATCGGTTGTTTGCCTGTTGCTGTCACGCTTTCCATCTTTCGACCGAGCACCTCGTCGACAAAGCCCCTCTCGTCCGCCAAGAGGCAATGGAAATGAAGAATCCGACCCTCAGTGGCCGCGTCGCGCTCTCTCTGGCCGCGCTCGTCCTGGTGGGATGCACCGCCGCCTACGCCCAGGGCACCAGGGAAGACTACCAGCGGGCCGAACGGTTCCTTCGACCGAGCGTCGACAGCCTCGTACTCAACGAGCGGGTCGCACCAAACTGGATCGCCGAGACCGACCGCTTCTGGTACCGCCGAGAACTTCCGGATGGGAAACAGTTCCTGCTGGTCGATCCGGATCAGAACACCCGCGACCCGGCGTTCGACCACGAGCGGCTCGCCGCTGGGCTCTCAGAGGCGGTAGCCGACACCCAGTACGTCGGCACCGATCTTCCCTTCGACGAGTTCGAGTTCGTCGAGGAGAAGGCGGCGATCCGAGTTGAGGCCGACGGCGCCGAGTTCGTCTGCGATCTGACGGACTACGCCTGCGAGAAGCGCGAGCCCGAGGAAGAGCCTGAGGAGCGGCGATTAGAGGAGGAGTCGCCCGACGGGAAGTGGGTCGCGTTCCTGGAAGATCACAATGTCTACGTGCGTTCGGTTGAGACGAACGAGGTCATCCAGCTGAGCGACGACGGTGTCGAGGGCTACGACTATACCGAATACCTGCCGTCGACGCCGGATATGGTGCAAGAAGGGACGATAGACATCGAGATTCCCGTGGCGGCGATGTGGTCGCCCGACTCGCGCAGGATCTTCTCCTACCGGCTCGACCGGCGGTCGGCGCGCACCTTCACCGTCGTGCAATCGAGTCCGGAAGACCGGTTGCGGCCGATCGCCTACACCTACTACTACGCGTTGCCGGGCGAGCTGGGTCTGACCCGGGCCGAGCCGGTCATCTTCGATGTGACCCAGCGCACGAGCGTCGCGGTGCAGACCGAGCCGGTGAACCTGCTCTACTACGGGCCGCTATGGTACCCAGGGTTCAAATGGTCGGAAGATGGCCAGCGGGTCTACTTCCCGTACGTCGAGCGCGGCTTCGGGAGGGTCGAGCTCCGCGAGGCGGACGCGGAGACGGGCACGGTCCGTACCGTGGTGAGCGAGCACGGCGAACCGTACGTTGACGCCTTCAATTGGTCGCTGGAAATCCTGGGCGACGGCGCAGAAGTCGTCTGGTCGTCGGAACGGAGCGGCTGGCGTCACCTCTACCTGTATGACGGGACGAGCGGCCGGGTGAAGAACCGGATCACTAGCGGGCCCTGGGTCGTACGCTGGATCGAATATGTGGATGAGGAAACCCGGCAGCTCTACTTCGTCGCCGGCGGAAGGGAGGAGGGGCGGGACCCCTATCTCAGGCATGCCTATCGAGTCGGCTTGAACGGACGGGGCCTGCGGTTGCTTACTCCGGAGCACGCCGACCACGACGTCCGCTTCTCGCCGACCGGGAGCTACTTCGTCGACAGCTACTCGCGGGTCGATCTGGCGCCCGTGTCGGTCCTGCGACGCAGCTCGGACGGCACGGTCGTGATGGAACTCGAGCGCGCCGACATCGAGCGGCTGCTGGCGACGGGCTGGAGGTACCCGGAGCCGTTCAAGGGAAAAGCGCGCGACGGCGAGACGGATATTTATGGAATCATCTGGCGTCCCTCGAACCTCGACACGACGAAGACGTACCCGATCGTCGAGTACGTCTACACCGGGCCGCACAGCTTCCATGTGCCCAAGGGCTTCTCGGCTTATCGAGAGGGGTCACAGGCGATCGCCGAACTAGGCTTCATCACCGTACAAGTCGATGGGCTGGGCACCAACGGGCGATCGCGGGAGTTCAACTCATTCTCCTACAAGAACCTGGGCGATGGTGGCCTAGCCGATCGCATCGGCGTGATCCGCGAGATGGCAGCGCGCTATCACTACATGGACATCGAGCGGGTGGGGATATGGGGTCACTCGGCGGGTGGCTACGACGCTACTCGCGCCATACTCACGCACCCCGAGTTCTATGATGTGGCGGTGTCGAGCGCGGGGAACCACGACCATCGCATGGACAAGGCGATCTGGGTGGAGCAGTGGATGGGCTCCGAGGTGGGCGATCACTACGTCGAGCAGTCGAACGTCACCCAGGCCCACAGATTGGAGGGCAAGCTGTTCCTCATCCACGGCGAGCTGGACAACAATGTCCATCCGGCATCGACCATGCAGGTGGTCGACGCGCTGATCGAGGCGAACAAGGACTTCGATCTGCTGATCGTGCCCAACAGGTACCACGGGTTGAACAACCCTTACGTGAACAGGCGACGCTGGGACTTTTTCGTCCGACACCTGCTGGGGGTCGAGCCACCAGACGGATTCGAAATCGGCGGCGAATCGGAGGGCCATTAGGACGAGGATGGGGATATACAAACAGCCGGGAAAGTGGGAATGCGGACCGTTCGCGCTAAAGCATGCCCTGCTAATGCGCGGGCTGCTCGCCTCGGAACGTGAGATCGCCAGGCTGGCCGGCACCAGCCCAGAAGGGACCGACGAGAAACAGCTCGAGCTTGCAGCAGCGCACTACGGCTGCGAGCTGCCGACGATTCGGAAGGTCGAGTCCGATGAGGCGCGGAGCGAGCTCACCGGTTACCTGCGCGACGGCTACCCCTGTTTGCTGTGCATCAACGGATGGGATCACTGGGTGACGGCCGTGCATGAGGAGGCGGGACGGTTCATTATCCTAAACAGTGAAAAGCCGGACGTGATCGAAGTCGTCGATTGGCCGCATCTCCTTGAGCTGTGGGTCTATCACGACGAGGATGGGGACGAAGGTGAGATCTCCCACACGCTCTTCGACCTTCACCCTCTGATCCCCAAACGACGGGCCCCGAACCGCGCGCGCTTCTCGTTAGAGCGCGCGCACTACCTGCGTCAGCCAGAGAACCACGGCTTGGCCCGGCTCTGGGATGGTTACGCCGAGGATCTCATCGCCCTCTGCCGCGCCCGACGGCCCCAGGGCGGTCGCTCGCTCGCCCTCGGCGAATTCCTGCGCCGCCACACCGATCTGCTGCTGGATGAGCTGGCGACTTGGCACGGCGGGATCAAACGCCAGGCGGCCCGGCAGGTGCTGGAACGCATGCGCTTCGTCGCCGACACTTACGGGCTCGTCATCAGCCAGAGCGATGAGAAGCGGACGATAGCGGCCCTCAGCATGATCCTGGCGCTCTGGTCCGCCGGCGAGTTCGGGGTCGAGCCGCTCTATCGTAAGGTGCCCGTCCGGAAGATTCGTTGATGGCAGGGGACTGAACGGCGGCCAGCGCTCGCCTCAGCGCTCGGGCTGCACGAGCTCCTGGAACGGCGGGTAATCCCGCAAGTCTCGCAGGTAATGGTCGCGATGGAGGGCCGGGTAGGCTTGGCCTTCGGCCAGAGCGCGGCGCAGAAACTCCA
>JASFTI010000207.1:0-6544 GCA_050053635.1 Gemmatimonadales bacterium | reverse complement strand
CGGTAGTAAAGGGCGAGCGTCTCTCCGAGGGTGATGTGATAACGATCGATGGCGGGACCGGAGCCGTCTACATCGGTGAGATTCCCACGGTCGAGCCCGAGTTCGGTACCGAGCTGAAGACGCTGCTGAGTTGGGCGGACGACGTGCGCACGCTCGGCGTTCGAGCCAACGCCGACACACCCGAGGACGCGGCCAAGGCACGCGAGATGGGCGCCGAGGGGATCGGGCTCTGCCGCACCGAGCGCATGTTCAACGCGGCGGACCGCCTGCCGATCGTTCGCGACATGATCCTGGCCGCGACTGAAGCCGAGCGGCGCGGGGCGATCGAGAAACTGCGCCCGATGCAGAAGACCGATTTCAAGGGGATCTTCAAGGCGATGGAGGGGCTACCGGTGACGATTCGCCTCCTCGATCCGCCCTTGCACGAGTTCCTCCCTTCCCTCGAATCGCTGCTCATCCAGCTTAGCGGCCTCAAACGCGCGCGTGACCGCATCCAGCACGGTGCGAGCGACCCCGATTCCATCGCGCAGCTTCTGGAACCATCCCTGAGGGAGAGCCTTTCGCCGCTGGAGCGACTCGGCGAGGAACTTCCCGGTACAAAGGGCAAACTCGTGATCGACGGACTGATCGCCGAGCGGGAAAGCATCTTGCAGAAGGTCCGAGATATCACCGAGGTAAACCCCATGCTGGGTCACCGCGGGGTGCGCTTGGGCATTACAGTGCCCGAACTGTACTCGATGCAGATCGGGGCCATCCTCGAGGCTGTGGCCGAGCTGATGAAAGAAAAGGTCGACGCCGTTTGCGAGATTATGGTGCCTCAGGTGACCGAGCCACAGGAGCTGGTGCGGGTCAATGAGTTGGTGAAGGACGTCCGAGCGAGTGTGGAAACGGAGTACGGCGTCCAGCTCGACTTCAAGTTCGGGACGATGATCGAAGCTGTCAGGGCCTGCGTTCGGGCCAAACCCATCGCCGAGGTCACAGAGTTCTTCTCGTTCGGCACCAATGATCTCACCCAAGCCACATTCTCCTTCTCCCGTGAGGATGCAGAACAGAAGTTCTTGCCGGCCTACGTCGAGATGGGTGTGCTAAAGGAGAACCCCTTCGAGGCGCTCGACATTCACGGCGTTGGGCGCCTGATGAAGCTAGCCGTCGAATCGGGCCGGGCGGTGAACCCCGAGCTGAAGATCGGCATATGTGGCGAGCACGGCGGCCACCCGCGCAGCATCGAGTTCTGCTGCACGCAGGGACTCGACTACGTCAGCTGCTCGGCCTTCCGTGTCCCGATCGCCAGGTTGGCAGCGGCGCAGGCGAAGCTGCGCGAGGAGAGAAGAAGCCGGGAAGAGCGCGAGCACCCGGACTACCCGTTCAACGTTATGTAGGGGTGGGAATTCGGGATTCGGGGAGGTATTGAGTCGGCGTGGGATGTAGGGAAATAGGAGCAAGTGAGTATTGGAGTAAGTGAGCATTCGAGGTTGGAAACAACTCTTGTTACATCGAATGCTCCCCTGCTCAATCGTTCTCTGGCTCCAATCTCCCTACCTCTTCTCGCTCCCCCGGCTCCCGCTAAAACATCTTCCCGGCGAGCGACGGCTCTTTGTCCGTCCGGGTGGCGACCTTCATGAAAGTCGCGATTCGCACCGTGCCCTCGGCGTGGAGCGTCTCGTGAATGCGTTCCACGGCCTCGAGAATCTTGCTGAGCTCGCCCTCCAGGTTGGTGCCGTTGGAATGGAGCTGCGCGTTGAGGTCGGCCTCCTCCAGGATCCGGTGAGCCCGTTTGACCTCGTCACGCACCGATACACCCGAGCCGATCGGTATCACCTGTACCTCGGCAGTCGCCTTCATCTCGACCCCCTCTCTTGCTGATGATAGCATAGGGGCTAGACGGTGAGCAGGAAAGCGGGGGACCTGCTCGCATCGGAGTGCAGAGCACCATGGAGCCACGCAAATACGCCGTCGATGAGACGCTTCGCGACGGCACGCATTTATACATACGCGCTATTCAGCCCGCCGACAAAGAGGCGCTCGTCGCGCTGTTCGAGCGGCTCAGCCCCGAGACGGTTTACTACCGGTTTCACGGCGTGAAGAAGAGTCTCAGCCGCGAGGAACTCGTTTATCTCACCGAGCTCGACTTCCACCGTCAGGCCGCGCTGGTTGCCGTCCTCACCGTAGATGGCGAAGAACGGATCGTCGGCGTCGGCCGCTACGCCGGTGCGCCCGGCGCACCGGAACATCGGGCCGAAGTAGCGCTGACGGTCGAGGATGCCCACCAGAGTCGCGGGATCGGTTCCCTGCTACTCAAACACCTCATGAGTGTCGCTCGCACCGAGGGAGTAACCGAGCTCGACGCCTTTGTGCTGACAGAGAACGAGGCTATGCTGCAGCTGTTCGAGCGCACGGGCCTGGTCATCCGCAGATCGTTCTCCAGCGGCGCCTGCCACCTCATCATGACGACCGAGGCGAGCCCAGCGGCCTTCCCACCGGACCGTCCTCCCGAGCGATCAGCGGACCCCAGCTAGGGCGCTCGCCGTCGCACTGGCAGGGACCGCTCGCTAGGGCAACCCCCGGCCGAGCCCTCGGTTTGCACCCGGCTCGCATCGCGCACCCTCGCCGACGTCGATAGGTTTAGAGACGACCTATGTTCGACTTCACCATCCTGGGTGTCGGGCACCTGGCGTTGGGGCTCGCACTGAGCCTCGACGTATTGCTGACGAAGCAACGACCGGTATCCGCCGTGCTTTGGCTGGCGGTGGTCTGGGCGTTTCCGTACGCCGGGGCACTGGCGTATCTCAGCATCGGCGTCGACCGGGTGCGGCGCGGCGCCGCGGCCCGAGACGCGTCCAAAGCGCTCGTCGCCCAGCGAGCCGCCTGGCACCCGACGTTCGAGCGCCTGGCGGTAGACTACGCCCACCCCGATCTGCAGGAAGCGCGAAGGTATCCGGCGCAATACATCTTCCGGGCGACAGATGCGGCGGTGCGGCCGAACCGTGTGCTTAGGGGCAATCGCGCAGAGCTCCTGGTCGATGGTGACGGGTTCTACCCTGCCCTCTTCGACGCCATCGCAGAGGCCGAGAATTCGGTCCATCTACAGACATTCATATTCGGGCGCGACACCACAGGTCGCGCGGTTCTTGATCGGCTAGCGGCGCGAGCCAGCGAGGGTGTCGAGTGCCGCCTACTCTATGATCGGTTCGGCTCGACCCGCGCGTACCTTTCCCGCTTCTTCGAGACCGCACGGGCGGCCGGGGTAAGAGTCTGCTCGATCACCCAGGCCAACCCGCTAAAAGGGCGCTTCCAGATCAACCTGCGCAACCACCGCAAGATCGCCGTGATCGACGGGAGAATCGGATTCGTCGGCGGAATCAACATCCACGACAAGAACGCCAGCATCCACGCCGCGGGTAAGGCGATTCGCGACTACCACGTCAAACTGGAGGGGCCCGCGGTCTCCGATCTTCAGTTCCAATTCGTGGAAGATTGGCATTTCGCTTCCCACGACCCCCCCGAGCATTTCCTCGAGCCGAAGTACTTCCCCGATCTAGAGCCGGCGGGAGACGCGCTCGTCCAGATCGTCCCGGGCGGCCCGGAGCTGAAAGGCCACGGCCTGGCCGACGCCTTCTTCGGAGCTATCGTCGCCGCCGAGCGATCGATCACCATCGCCACGCCGTACTTCGTACCGGATGAGCCTATCGTTCAAGCGGTACGCTATGCGGCTTTGCGTGGCGTGACCGTCAGGTTGATCGTCCCCAAGCGGAGCAATCACTGGTACACCGATTTCGCCGCCCGCGCACTGTTTACGTCGCTACTGAAGGCGGGCGTGCAGATCTTCGAGCGGCGCCCCCCCTTCATGCATGCCAAGGCGCTGGTCGTCGACGACGTCTACGCCTTGCTCGGCTCGGCGAACCTCGACTACCGCAGCCTCCACCTGAACTTCGAGACGAACATCGAAGTTGCAGACCACGTGTTCCTCGACAGCATCAGGAAACAGATCGAAGCCGAGATCGCCCAGAGCGACGAGTTGACTTACGAACAGCACCGCGGCAGATTGCTGCCGCGGCGCCTGGCCGAGAACTTCTGCTATCTGTTCCAGCCTATGCTGTGACCCGGAAGCCGCGCTTCGGTTGGGCCGCGGATCCCAGAAGTCTCTACGGAACACACGTTTGGCCCCGGTGTAGCCAGGTCTAGGAGAAGTCCGACGATCTCCCGCCCCCCCGTTGCTCCTGCCCGACGGTTCCCCCGCCAGACGACCGAGAATGGACACATCCACCCAGTCGAAGCCGGGAACGGCAGCGTCTCTACAGCGTAAGGAGGAATACACTCCTCTGGCTGGTTTTACGCTCGCCCTCATCCAGGCGATGCTGCGAACCGGCTACTACGCCGCCGATCACCCCGAGGCCAAGAAATCGATGGCGGGCCTGTACGGCCAGTTCAGAGAACTGGTGGAGGGGCGATCCGGCTTGACCTACTCCTTGTTGGAGAGGCAGGAGGAAGCGGAGATCACGGTCGACGGATACACGTCGATGGCGACGCCTCTGCATCAGGTCATGATCAGGGGCATGGCCGACCTGTTCACGCCGAAGTTTCTCGACTTTTTCAGTCGTTGGAAGTTGTTGAGCTTCTCGATAAGACCCGATGCCACGCAGGAGGAGTTTGACACGTTCGTCGAGCTGATGAGCCAAGTTCCTTCCGGTGGTCCGATCCAGGAAGCCAACGAGCGTCTAACGCAGGCGCTGATCGATCACAACATCATCAACATCTCCGCCGTATTTCGCCACGAGATGGTTGGCCGGGAGCGGCGGTTGCCGTGGCGCGTGCGGATGGCGCTCACCCGGCTGCGGCGCGACCTTCGAGTTCTGCCGCTTTACAAGAAGGCTACCGAAGAGCAGATGCGTCGGATCAAGTTACAGATCATGGAGGACACGATCCGTCCGATCCGCACTCCGACGCTACTCAAAGACTTCTTGACCAACTACGACCTGATCGCAGCCGATGTGGTTGAACTGGAGGAAACACAGGTCGAACGGGAGATTGTTGCTAACCTGGGCGAGGAGATGCTGGTGGGCACGGCTCACCAGATTATCGAGGAGCTGAAGAGGCTGAAGGAGCAAGACACGGCAGCGTCGACCGGCGAGGAGACGTCTGCAGTGATTGGCCGCTGCGTCGGCGTGCTACGTGATATCGCCGATCAGTTGTGTGCGATCGGAAGCGTTCTGGACCACGACTTTCTCGAGGCGCTCGTACAGCAGAAAGTGCTGCCGCCCGAGCAGTTGCCGGCGGAAGTGCGACGAGCGATCGAGACCCGCCGTCTGGCGAACGCATTCGTGCGACGGAAAGACGAATACCTGAAGTACCTTCGTAACCCGGCGGCAAACGACGCTACTCGGAAACTGGTGGCGACCATATCGCGGATCACGCCTGACCTCCTGCTGCGCAGCGAGTACGAGCCGGTAATCGAGATTTTGGAGGTGATCGACGAGGGGACCCGGGTCGACCGAACGGCGCGCTTCTTCGAGCAGGTGTCGACCCTCTTGAGGAAGGAACTGAGCGGCCAAGCCATACTCGGCTACTTGCTGGGCGACCTCAGACGTCAGACCAAGGATCAGCGTGGCCGGCTGGTAAGCATTCTCGGGTTCATCGGTGATGCTGCCGCACCTGGACTCTTGGCGATTTACGAGGGGACCGATGACAAGGCACTGCGCTTGAGTGCCTTCGACGCGATGAGAGGGATCGGCCGGAAGGCACTTCACCCCTTCCTGAGTCAGCTGCCGAACCTGGAAGAGGACTGGGCCGTCGTCCGGCACATCATCACGGAGATCGCCGAGCTGGGCGACAGTACGCTGGCGCAACCCTTAATCGCGTTCCTCTATCATCAGAACCCCCACGTGCGACACGCCAGTCTGACGGCGCTGTTCAAGCTCCAGGGCGCAAAGTCGGAAGAACACTTCCTGCACGCCATCCACGACCGTGAAGCGGAAGTTCGCCAGGTGGCGGTTTCCCACCTGGCGTCGATCAACTCGCGGCACGCCCAGGCGTTCGAGTACTACGGCCGGGTGCTCAATCCAGAGAACCGCTCGGGGCCGAAAGAAACCGACGCGGTTCTGATCGAGGTCTGTCGGGCACTCAGCAAGCTGGCCGAGATATCGCCCGATGAGGCCAAAAGATGTGAAGAACTGCTACTCGCAGCGCTCCGCCCGTTGAAATCCAAAGGCCCGCTGCGATTGCTCAAGAAGCGTGCTCCGAACCACAGCGAGACCGTCCAGGCCGCCATCTGGGATGCGCTGTCCACCCTGGGCCACGAGCCACCCAGCGCGCCCGCCTAGCGAACGTCCGAACCCTCAGCTGGAAAGGCGAAACGCACGCCCCTGCAGGTGCTCCTCTCCGCTGCTGGCCGATAGAGCCTCTCGAGCATAACGATCTCGATCGACCGCTCCGGCGCCTGCCGGTCGGCCTGCACCAGCGGCGCGTCTTGACTCGCATCCAGGGCGTGGATGGTCCCGGTCCACGTGTCCAGGTAGCGGGCTCCGTCTTCGCCGATCGGCTTGTAGCG
>JASFTI010000206.1:0-6554 GCA_050053635.1 Gemmatimonadales bacterium | reverse complement strand
TTGATTAAAGCCGTGGACGATGCCACCAATCGAGTGCTCATGGCTCGCTTCATCCCCCGGGAGACGGGCGCGGCCAACCGGCAGCTCATCGTCGACTACCTGGAGCGCCATGGTCGGCCCCTCGCCTTCTACACCGATCGCGCCGTGCACTTCGCCAACGCCCGCCGCCACGCTTCCCGGCTCCCGCCTGAGCAGCGCGAGCTCGAGCCGACGCTCTCGATCATTCGCCGCGGGCTCGAGGCGCTCGGGATCGAACTCATCCTCGCCTACTCCCCTCAGGCCAAGGGCCGCATCGAGCGTGACTTCGGCACCTCTCAGGACCGGCTCGTCAAGGAACTCCGTCTCGCCCGCATCTCGACCCTCGAAGCCGCCAATCGCTTCCTCGAAGAGATCTACCTCCCCTTCTGGAACGAGCGCTTCGCCACCGCACCCGCCGAGCCGAGCGATGCCCACCGCCCGCTCCCGAAGGGTGCCGACCTCCAGCGTCTTTTCGCCGAAACGGAGGAACGCACGATCAGCAACGACTTCACCATCCGTTACCGCAACCAGAGACTTCAGATTCAGCAGCAGGAGAGCGAAGCGATCCGCCCAGGTCACAAGATCAGTGTTGAGCGCAGACTCGACGGCACCACCCGCTTCCGCTGGCGCGAGCGCTACCTGACGCTCGAGGCCGTCGGCGAGTTCCGGCCGCGAGGACCCTGCCACGAACAGCCCCAGACTCGCCTGCAGAGCCGCAAGACCGTAAGCGCAAAACCCAAAGCTCCAACGAAGAAGGCACGGCGAAAACCGTCCAAGCCCGCTCCGAATCACCCCTGGCGGCAATACCGAACTGCGGCCTCAGCCGGAGACTAACCCCTACCCCCGAACCCCGGGAGGGAGGACATTTCATTTTCAACCAAACCCCGGACTTTTCTATTTCAACCCGACAAGCAGTCTGCGTGCGCAAACAGCGAAGGGCATACTACGCTGTCTCTCTTCGATCTGCGGACTTGTCGAGCGCAGCGACCGAAACTAGAGCGGCCAGTCACGCAGGATGCGCTCGGTCTCCTCGGAATGCCCGCTCTCGTCCCGAACCATATCCTCGAGCTGAACCGCCAGGCCTCTTTCTTCATCGGCGACACCTTTCCGCTCTTAGTCTCGGTCGTGGATGTGCCCGAACAACTTACGCGCCACTCCAGCCCTGCAATAAGCCCAATAGAGAGCCGCAAACTGTCGTGCATGTAGCCTGAAGCCGGTCAATCCAAGTAGGCGGCCGAGAATGCTCGAGCCCCCCGGGCCCGCATCTTTCCCCCGCAAGTGACTCGGGAATCCCGTTGGCGACTCACCTGAGTGAACGGTGAAGCCACTGGAGCCGTTACAGTAAGAAAGGACCGTGTCATGCTCGAGAAGAGCGGCATGCCCAGGTTCTGGAACCTGCTAGATGAGATCGATCGGGAGCTGGAGTTGGCCGTTCTGCGGCTGCTCGGCTCCCGTGGGCCGGGCGCTGCGATCTCGCTCCGCGAAGCGGCTTTAGCCGTGGGAGGCGAGAGTTGGCAGGCACTGATCGAGCGAGCCTACTCGGTGACCAGCGATATGGCGGCAGAAGGGATCGTCGAGCTCCTGGCTCCCGGCGACAAAGGCGAAGCTGGCGATCGCGCCGCCGCGCGCGTGCGGCTCAAGCTCAGGCGGTCCCAGGAGTATTTGGCCCCGAGCCGGCTGAACTGACGTGACGGGCCCGCGGCTGGCCGGGACCTCGGGAGCCGTAACCAGCAGACGGGCTCGTTGAGCGTTAGGAGGAGACCCGCATGGCACTAGACGAGCGTACCGATGTACTGATCATCGGTGGCGGCTTCGGTGGAGTGAACGCCGCGCGACGTTTCGATCGACTGCTCCGGCGCAAGCTCAGCTTAAAGGTCACGCTGATCAGCCGGACCAACTTCTACCTGTTCACGCCACTGCTGGCCGAGGTCGCTGCGGCCCTAGTCGATTCACTTCACGCCGTGAACCCGATTCGGCGCATGTTCAAGCGTGTGCGGTTCGTCCAGGGCGACGTGACCCGTCTCGATCCCGCGAACCACCTGGTGGAGTACGTCGACGAGAACGGCGACGACCGGACGATGCACTTCGAGCATTGCATCCTGGCGCCGGGAAGCGTCACGGCATTCTTCGGTATCCGCGGCCTGGAGGAACACGCCTTTACGATGAAGACGATGGGCGATGCCATTCAGGTACGAAACCATGTCGTGAGTCTACTCGAGCGGGCCGATACGCTGCCGGCCGGCCAACGCGAGCACCTCTTGAGTTTCGCCGTGGTCGGCGGCGGCCTGAACGGGACCGAGGTCGCCGGTGAGCTGTACGACTTCATCCTTCGGGCCACCGAAGATTACCCGACGATTTCAGCCAGCGATGTGCGCATGGTTCTGATCGAGATGCGCGACCGCCTGGCGCAGGAGCTACCGAAGCAGGTGGGCGATTATTGTCAGACGAACCTCGAGTCGCGGGGAATGGAGGTCTGGCTCGATGCCCGCGTGAACGGCTACGAAGACGGTCTCCTCTCGGTCGAGGACGGGCGAACGCTGGCGACCGAGACCGTCATCTGGAGCGCCGGCGTGCGTCCTTCACCGCTGATCGCCGATGTCGAGAGCGAGCGCCTTCCCCGCGACGACCGCCTGCCGACGGACGTCTACCTGCAGGTGCGCGGTTACGATCGTCTCTGGGCGATCGGCGACACGGCCGCGATCCCCAACGGTGGTACGGGCGATCTGATGCCGCCGACGGCGCAGCACGCCGTGCGCGAGGGGCGCCACGTCGCGAGCAACGTGTACCGAGCGATCAAGGGCAGACCCTTGCGACCGTTCCACTACAGTTCCAAGGGAATGCTAGCGACTCTCGGGCGTTATCGTGGTGCCGGCCGTGTCTTCGGCATCCCGCTGGTCGGGTTTTTCGCCTGGTTCGCCTGGCGCACGTATTACCTGCTAGCCTTGCCACGGTGGGAGCGACGCTTTCGCGTCGTAATCGACTGGACCCTCAACCTAGTGTTTCCCCCCGACATCGTACAAATCAAGGTCGAGCGGTTGCACCCCGAGGCGGGCGCCGACATGGGAGTCACGCGCCGCCCCACTGAGAAGCGCGGGGTCGGCGGCGCCTCTCGTCCCGGCTTCACGGCCTCGGAAGTCAGGTCGCTAGATCGCTAAAGGTGAGCGGAGGGGCCCCGGCGGTGCGCTGCCTCGAGGCGCCAGCCTCGCTCAGTCGGTGCTTCCTGCGGCCTCGCGCAGCAGATTCCGCGCGATCACCAGGCGCTGGATCTGGTTGGTGCCCTCGTAGATCTGGGTGATCTTCGCATCGCGCATGTACTTCTCGATCGGGTAGTCCTTGCAGTAGCCGTAGCCGCCGAACAGCTGAACGCAGTCGGTCGTCACCTTCATGGCCACGTCGGTGGCGAACAGCTTACACATCGCCGAGATCTTGGTGATGCTCTTGCGCCCCGAGTCGATGGTTCGGGCGGCGGTGTGCACCAGCTGGCGGGCCGCCTCGACCTGCGTCGACATGTCCGCAAACATCCACTGGACACCCTGGAACGAGCTGACCGGCTGGCCGAACTGCTGACGCTCGTGGGTATACTCCATCGCCAGGTCGAGTGCGCCCTGGGCGAGCCCGACCGCCTGTGCCGCGACGCCGGGGCGCGCGCGGTCGAGGGTGATCATGGCGTGCTTGAAGCCGCGCCCCTCCTTACCGCCCAACAGGTTCTGCGCCGGTACCCGGCAGTCCTCGAGCTGAATCTCGACGACGGGCACGCAGCGGATCCCCAGTTTGTCCTCGTGCTTGCCCACCCGGTAGCCGGGGGTCCCCTCCTCGACGACGAACCCCGAGATACCGCGCGCTCCGCGATCCGGGGCTGTGACCGCGAAGATCGTGTTCATCGAGGCAACGGCGCCGTTGGTGTTCCATTTCTTCGCGCCGTTGAGCACGTAATCGTCGCCGTCGCGCTGGGCGCGGGTGATCATCGACGCGGCGTCAGACCCGGCCTTCGCCTCTGAGAGCCCGAAGGCGATGAGCTTTTCACCCGCCGCGATCGCCGGCAGAAACCGCTCCTTCTGCTCGTCCGTCCCGCCGACGATGATCGGGAACGATCCCAGCGCGTTAACCGCGAAGGCGACGCCCATGCCGCCACAGGCGCGTGAGAACTCCTCGACCACAATGCACAAGTCGAGCACGCCGCCCCCCAACCCCCCGTACTCTTCCGGGATCCAGACACCGGAGAGCTCCGCTTCCTTGACCGCCTTCTGGACCTCCCAGGGATATTCCTGAGCCTCGTCGTACTTGGCGGCGACCGGGCGCATCACCGTCTCGGCCAGCTCCCGGGCCCGGTTTCTGAGATCGACCTGCATGGGGGTGTAGAGTTCCTCGATCATGTCTCGCTCGTCTTTCTTGTCATCGTCGGGATACCGTTCTGGCAAAGTCCGTCAGGACCGGACGCCCCTTGGGGCCTGGATGGGGCCGGATGCTGAGGAAGTGACTGCCGGGACAAGATGGGCCGGCTCCCCGCTCAGGGCAACGGATCCATCCGGGCTCCGGGATCCCCTCGACATCGGACAGCCGACATTCATCGATCGACGCTCGGCTCACACCTCAGCTTTCGATATTCGGCGTTCGACGTCCGACGTTCAAGTGCAACGTCGAGCGTAGAACATCGGGCGTTGCCACTTGAGAAGTGAGCCGCACATCGATAGTCGGCTGTGCGCTGTCGGATGTCGAGATTGCCCTAGCTCATTTCCCTGACGCGAATCTCGACCCCCTCCACCCCCTCCAGCAACTCCACCAGCTCGTTGGGATCCGTGCTGCCGAAATGGTAGGGATAGAGGATCTTGGGTCGGAAGGCTCGCGCCGCCTCGGCCACCATCTGGGGCGTCATCGTGTATGGCAGGTTCATCGGCAGAAAGGCGATATCGATGTCCTCGAGCGCCATCATCTCGGGAGTGTTCTCCGTGTCGCCGGCCACGAAGACGCGTGTGTCCCCGAATGTGATGACGTAGCCGTTGCCATTGCCCTTCGGGTGATAGGGCTGTCCGCTCGACCTCATGTGGACGAGGTTGTAGGCGGGGATCGCCTCGAGCCCGATACCGAGCTCGGTCCGCGTGTCACCGTTCTCCATCACGACCGCGCCGTCCACCCTACCCTCGCAGGAGCGCGAGTAGATGACGACCGTCTCCTCCGTCCTGATCGCGGCGATGGCGTCGGGATCGAGGTGATCGCCGTGCTCGTGCGTGACCAGGACCAGGTCGGCGTCCGGCATCGTGCTGTAGTCCGCCTCTCGGCCCACCGGATCGACGTGGATCACCTTGCGGTCGAACCCAAACATCAGGGTGCCGTGGCCGATAAAGCTGATGGTCAGCTCGCCCGCGGCGGTCGGGATGGTGTCCTGCTGGAACGCCGCCTGCCCGTTCGCCTTGCAACCGCCGAGCACGAACAGCACCGTTGCGGCGAGCGAAGTGAATGCGCTCTTTCTCATGATGGCCTCCTGACGAGAAAGCTATTTTGCCCACCTCCCGACCGGCAAGTACATTCAGCGACGATCTGACCGCTAACCAGGAGTCGTACGATGAAGCGCCAAGTCCTCTTGCTCAGCGCTCCGCTCCTTTTGAGTCTGGGAGCTCTATCGCCGGAGACTCGTGCGCAGGCCACTCTCGAGGTTCTGCGTGTCGACCCGCAGCGGATCGAGCGACGCATCGCCGAGCTGTCGGAGTTCGGCCGTAATCCCGACGGCAGCAACGGTCGCGTCGCGTTCAGCGAAGCCGACCTCCAGGCCAGAGAGTACATCATTTCGCTGATGCGCGAGGCGGGGCTCGCGGTCAAAACGGACGCGGCGGCCAACATCATCGGTCGCCGCGAGGGCCGGGACCCCGAGGCGCCCAGCATCATGTTCGGCTCGCACATCGACGCCGTGCCCCACGGCGGGAACTACGACGGCGACCTGGGGGTGCTCGCCGCCATCGAGTGTGCCCAAGTCCTGCATGAGAACGGGGTCACGACCCGCCAGCCCCTCGAGGTCATCGTCTTCATCGACGAGGAGGGCGGCCTGACCGGCAGCCGGGCCGTCATCGGTACGCTGACGGCGGAGGCGCTGGAAGTCGTGAGCCACAGCGGCAAGACGATCGGCGAGGGGATCCGCTTCCTGGGCGGCGACCCGGATCGCCTCGACGAGGCCCGGCGTCGCGAAGGCGAGCTGAAGGCTTTCCTCGAGCTTCACATCGAGCAGGGCGGCAGCTTGGACTCGCAGGGGATCGAGATCGGGGTGGTCGAGGGGATCGTCGGCATCGAGTGGTGGGACGTCACGATCGAGGGCGTGGCCAACCATGCGGGCACCACTCCCATGGATCAACGTAACGATGCGCTGCTCGCCGCCGCTCGCCTGGTCATCGCGGTGAACGAGATCGTTACCGAGACTCCAGGCCGACAGGTCGGCACCGTAGGGCGAATCCGGGCCGAGCCCGGCGCTCCCAACGTTATCCCCGGTCGCGTCGTGATGAGCCTCGAGCTGCGCGACTTGTCGGCCGAGACGATCCGCTCGCTGTTCG
>JASFTI010000205.1:0-6557 GCA_050053635.1 Gemmatimonadales bacterium | reverse complement strand
GGCCACCGCGATCCTATGATCCGGGAAGTAGGCCATCTCCGTCAGGTAGCCCGGGAAGAACCCGCTGTGACCCCAGCTTACCCCGAGCGGCGTCTGGCGGATGATCACGCCGAGCCCGTACTGAGTTTCGCGTCCCAGCCGCGCCGGGACGCCGTCCAGCATGGTCGAGAGCAATGCGGGATCGAAGGCCCGCCCTTCGTAGAGCTCCTTCGCCCAGCGGGCCAGGTCCTCCGACGTCGAGGCGATGCCGCCGCCCGTCCACTCGAACCCCGGGTTCACCGCGAACTGGCCGTCCTCGATCACGGCATCCGGCAGCCCAAACATGTTCTCGGCACCGGCGTACCCCTGCACGAGGCCGGGGACGCGTCGCGAATCGCTGGGCACCGTGTTGCGCAGCTCGAGCGGCACGAGAATCCGGCGCCGCAGCTCGTCGTAGTAGTCGGCGCCGGTCAGACGCTCGATGACGAGCCCGAGGACGATGTAGTTGGTATCCGAGTAGTCCCAACCCTCGCCGGCCGCGAACGGCGCCTCCGTGTCGAACAGGTAGGCCAGCTGCTCCAGCGGATCCCACACTTTGTCCGGCTGGGCGAGCAGGTCGGCGATGAAGCGGTCGTCGAACTCGTAGCGGATGATTCCGCTGGTGTGGTTCATGAGCTGCCGCACGGTGACGTCGGCGGCGTTCGGCAGGCGCTCAAACCACGGCTCGTCGCCCAGGTAGGCCGAGACCTTCGCATCCAGATCGAGCTGCCCTTCCCCGACCAGCTGCATCGCCACGGCAGAGACGTACGTCTTGCCTACGCTGCCTTGCATGAGCCGCCCCCCGGCGGTCATCTGGATGGCTTCCACGGTGTCCGCCATCCCAGCGGCCAGTCCGAACGACGCGCCATCGGACAGCACGACCCCCGCAGTCACACCCGGGGCACCGCTCGCCGCCTGCAGCTCGGCCAGCTTCGCTTGCAGGACCTCTTGCAGCCCTGTCTCTTGTACTGGCTCGGCCACCTGGGCCGGGAGCTCCGCGACCGAGGCCACGGCGAGAAAGCCCATGAAAAGCGGAAACCCAACAAAGTGCATGTTGTTCATGGTCGGACCAAAGCTACGGCGTCGGTCATTGGCGAGCCAGATGCGAGGCGCGACTGCCGAGCGCCGTTCGGTTGCACGGCCGCTGGCCTCGCATCATCATCCACCGGTCCTACGCGATCTGCCCACAACCCAACAGTCGAGGACTTGTATGAGATACAGTGCGCTGTTCGTAGCGACCTTCATCGCGACCGCCCCAGCCGCCGCGCAGCAGGCGCCTCCGCGCGCCCTCACCGAAGAAGACTACGCCCGCGCCGAGCAGTTCCTGGGCCAGAATACCAACCGCCTCGTCTTCGGGGCGAGCGTGCGGCCGAACTGGCTGGAGAGCGGGCGCTTCTGGTACCGGAACACCATCCCCGAGGGGGCGGAGTTCGTGATGGTCGACCCCGAGGCGCGGACCCGCGCCCGGGCCTTCGATCACGAGCGGCTCGCCGCGGCGCTCTCCGCCGCCGCCGACACCACCTTCGAGCCGTTCGACCTGCCGTTCAGAACCTTCCACCTGGAGGCCGACGGGCGCTCGATCAGCTTCGACGTCCGGTCGCAGCACTACACCTGCGACATCGAGGACTACCGGTGCACCAGCGAAACGGCCGAGCGGCAGAGCACCGATCGCAACGCCGTCACTTCGCCGGACGGCAAGCACGCGGCGTTCATCCGTGACTACAATCTTTGGGTACGTGACACCGAGACCGGAGAAGAGACGCAGCTCACCTTCGACGGCATCGAGGACTTCGGCTACGCCACCAACAACGCCGGTTGGGTTAAGAGCGATCGTCCGGTGCTGCTCTGGTCGCCCGACTCCAAGATGATCGCGACGTTTCAGCACGACGGAAGGGGCGTGGGGGAGATGTACCTCGTCTCCACCAACGTGGGCCATCCGCGGCTCGAGGCGTGGAAATACCCGTTGCCGGAGGACAGCGTCATCTTCCGGATCCATCGCGTGGTGATCCACCTCGATGGGCCGCGCGTCGTTCGCTTGCAGATGCCACCCGACCAGCATCGCTCCACCGTATGCGACCACATCGCCTGCCGCGGCACGTTCGCCGACGTGGAGTGGAGCGCTGACGGGTCTCAGCTCGCCTTCGTCTCGACCTCACGCGACCACAAGCAATCGGTGCTGCGCGTCGCCGATCCCGAGACGGGGGCCGTGCGCGACGTCTTGGAGGAGAGGGTCGAGACGTTCTACGAGTCGGGTGCCAACTGGCGCCTGCTGGCCGAGTCGCACGAAGTACTCTGGTACTCGCACCGCGATAACTGGGGACACCTGTACCTCTATGATCTCGACAGCGGCCGCCTGAAGCACCAGGTCACCAGCGGCGATTGGAACGTGCTGAATATCGAGCGGATCGATCACGACGGTCGGACGATCTACTTCACAGGCGTCGGTCGCGAGCCGGGCGACCCATACTTCCGCTACCTCTATCGGGTGCGGATGGACGGCAGCGACTTCGCGCTCCTCACACCGGACAGCGCCGACCACACGACCACGCTGGCGCCGTCGGGCCGCTACTTCGTCGACAGCTACTCGACACCCGACACGCCACCGATCACAGTGCTGCGCGATGCCAGTGGCCGGAAGCTCCTCGACCTGGAGGAGGCGGACATCTCGCAGCTGCTCGCCACGGGCTGGACACCACCGATCCCGTTCAGCGTCAAGGCGCGCGACGGCGTGACCGATCTGTACGGTCTCATGTATAGGCCGACCGATTTCGACCCGTCAGAGAAGTACCCGATCATCAACAGCATCTACCCGGGCCCGCAGTCGGGGAGCGTTGGACGCAGGAGCTTCTACCCGTCTCGCGGTGACACGCGCGCGCTGGCCGAGCTGGGTTTCATCGTCGTCGAGCTCGACGCCATGGGCACGCCGATGCGGTCGAAGGCGTTCCACGAGGCGTGGTACGGGAACATGGGCGACAACGGACTGCCGGATCAGATCACCGGGATGAAGCAGCTGGCGGAGCGCCACCCGTCGATCGACATCGACCGGGCCGGGATCTACGGGCACTCGGGCGGCGGCTTCGCCTCGGCCGACGCCATCATGCGGTACCCGGACTTCTTCAAGGTCGCGGTGTCACAGGCCGGGAACCACGACAACCGCAACTACGAGGACGACTGGGGCGAGAAGTGGCAGGGTCTACTAGTGGAATACGAGGACGGCACCACCAACTACGACAATCAGGCCAACCAGCTGTTGGCCGAGAACCTGAAGGGGAAACTGCTCATCGCCCACGGCACCATGGATAGCAACGTGCCGTTCTACAACACGCTGCTGGTGGTGAACGAACTGATCGCGGCCAACAAGGATTTCGACCTCATCCTCTTCCCGAACCGCGGCCACGGCTTCGGTCGCGAGGATTACATGACGCGCCGGCGCTGGGACTACTTCGTGCGCCACCTCATGGGGGCGGAGCCACCGCGGGAGTACGAGTTCCAGGCGCCGGAGAGATAGTGGGGTGAGACAACCCAATATCCAGTAATGAATATCCGACTCCCAGATCTCGAGGATTATTCAAGTGCCAAAAAACCAAGATCCATTAGCGGGTCGCTGAAAAGCTTTGGGAGTACTCCGCCAGGGAGGCACCGGGGGACCGACGAGCGAAGCTGGTGTTGGCGACCCGGCTCCGATCCCTGCGTCAAGTCTGCGGCTGGGCCACCCAATGGCCTCGCGGGGTGCACCGAGCCCGACTGTTTCAGAGACCTGTTACTCAGAGCCGGACGGACGAGGGCATCGCTTCCGTTGGACCTCGGATCTTGTTAGGTGATCCCTGAATAACCCTCGAGCTTTGGACATCGGATATCGGTCATTGGATATTCGTATCCAACCCTGGCCTACTGCGCCTCCCTCGGATACTCCGGCGTATCCTCGATCGCCCAGCGGATGAACTCGCGCAGGTCGTTGTTGGCGTTGGCGAGGTCCGGCTTGCGCAGGTACATCATGTGTCCGCTCTCGTACCAGGAGAAGCGGAAGCGGTCCCGGAACTCGCCGCCCGGCTGCAGGTGCGAGATCGTGTACACGGCGCTGTAGTAGTCGGTAGCCGAGTCGTAATAGCCACCCTGGATCATCACCTTCAGATACGGATTGTCACGCATCGCCTCGCGCAGCATCCGACCCACGTCCGCACCATCATCTCGGTTCCACGGCCGCACAGGACCCCACACGTTGTACTTCAGGTCCGGGTCGTAGCGCAGTTCCTCACGGATGTAGCGGTTCACCGCATCGCTGAAGGCGCCGTTCCAGTCAGCCATAGCCGGGTCGTACTCGGGGCGCTCACCGGCGGCATCCCTGTCCACTCCCAGGTAGCGACTGTCCAAGCGGCCGACGGTCAATCGCTGATCGCGCAGCAGCTCCTTCCAGAAACGTCGCGAGCCCACGCGCAGGTTCGTCGACAAGACGTACTCCGAGGTGAGACCGGTGTAGCGGGCCACCCTGCTCGCCATGTCGGTGCGCTCGGCGTCCGCCAGGCGGTCGCCCTGCACGAGGGCCAGCAGGTAGTCGCCCATGGCGAAGGCCTCGACCTCATCCAGAAAAGCCCGGATGGTCATGCCTTGGAGGTCCTCGGCCAGCTGACCGTGGTACCATGCCGTCGCCGCGAGGTGCGGCAGCGACGTGGCGAACGAGACGTCGTCCCCCGCATCGACGTTGAGCCCGGTCATCGAGACGAGGATGACACCGTTCAGGTAGAGCTGGTGCCGGTCGGCGAGATAGCCGGCGAGCCCCGAAGCGCGGGTCGTACCGTAGCTCTCGCCGATCAGAAATTTGGGCGAGGTCCAGCGGTCCTTCCGCAAGATATAGAGGCGGATGAACTCGCCGACCGACTCGATGTCGGACATCGTCCCATGGTATTTGTGCAGATCCTCGCCCTCCACCATCCGGCTGAAGCCGGTGGCGATGGGATCGATATAGACGATATCCGCGGCGTCGAGTATCGAGTGCGGGTTGTCCTCCAGACCGCCGGGGGGCCTTAGCGCGAAACCGTCATCGTCGTACACGACGCGCCGGGGCCCGGTGTAACCCATGTGCATCCAGACCGACGCCGTGCCGGGACCACCGTTGAACGAGAAGATCAACGGACGGCTGCTCACCTCCTGGATCCCGTCCCGGGTGTAGGCGATGTAGAACATCTTCGCCGTGGCCTTCCCGTCATCGCGGATCGGAAGCCAGCCGGCCTCGGCCGTGTAGCTAACGTTCTGTCCGTTGATGCGAGCGCTGTGCTGGGTGACGACGGGCTCGTCCGGCAACAGGTCCGCCTCCGTGCCGGCGGCTCTGGCTGACGCCTGCGCTGAGCGCTGCGGCTGTTGGGCGGCCGCTGGAACGGCCTGCAGCACGAGCGTGCAGACGAAGATCAGCGCGAGACTACTTCGGGCCCTCATGGAATCCCTCCAAGCTGCGTTCACGGGTGAACGTTCGTCCCAAGATATTTAGAGGCATAGATGGTATCACCGGCGGGATGGCGTGGCAATCGGACGAGGTCGCGGCGCTGATCAAACGAAGACTCGAGAAGTTCGACGCTACCCAGCTCGCTGGCATCCGGAAAGCCTGAAGGTCTGTGCCCACAAGCCGTCCAGGTGGACCAGCAGGACCGCCGGAGGGAGTGGCGGCGGGCTGGGAGAGGTTCGGACAGGGTCTTGATCTAGCGCCATCAGCGGCTAAGATCCCTTGCGAAGCCGGTTTCTCGAGCGTGCCCCACCTTCCGAGGCCAGAGAATGCTCGACGCCCTCGTTCGTCACACCAGCGTTCTGGAAATCGTAGGCGATGTCATCCGGGTCCGGGCCACTGACGTGGCACTGGGGGATCTGGCCGTGGTGGAGAACACGGACGGGGACGTCTCCAGCGCCAGCGTGGTGGAATTGAACCGGGACATAGCCAGCCTCCAGGTCTTCACGGGGGGCAAGGGCATCTCGACCGACGCCCGGGTGCGTTTCCTGGGGCACCCCCAGCAGGTCACCTTCTCGAACCACATCCTGGGCCGGGTCTTCCGAGGCTCGGGGGAGCCGATCGACGGCAAGCCACCGTTGACCGCCGACCCGACGATCCGGGTGGCGGGTCCCACCGTGAACCCCATGATGCGGGTCATGCCGTCGAAGATGATCGAGACCGAAGTCCCGATGATCGATCTGTTCAACAGCCTGGTGGAGAGCCAGAAGATCCCCATCTTCTCGGTGGCGGGTGAGCCCTACAACGCCCTGCTGGCCCGGATCGGCTTCCAGGCCGATGCCGACATCGTCGTCTTCGCGGGCCTGGGTCTGATCTTCGACGACTTCCATTTCTTCAAGACCTCGTTCGAAGAGAACGGGGTTTCCCATCGCACGATCATGTACGTGAACCTGGCTTCCGATCCGATTATCGAGCGGCTGCTGGTTCCCGATATGGCCCTCGCGGTCGCGGAACGCTTCGCCATGGAGCGGGAGAAGCGGGTTCTGGTGCTCATGACGGACATGACAGCTTATGCCGATGCGATGAAGGAGATCGGCGTGGCCCG
>JASFTI010000204.1:0-6559 GCA_050053635.1 Gemmatimonadales bacterium | reverse complement strand
CACGACGTCCGGCTTCGGGAAGCTGGTAGCAGCATTATCCAGGTAGACGAGCTGTTCCATCCTAGGCTCCTCGGTAGGCGAGCGGCTGGGGACTGCGGTTGGGAGGGCAAAAATAGCGCCTGGCGGCCCTTTACAAAACTGTGGTGGCGGACGGCGACGCTGCGCGCATGGAGCTCTGCGGGGCAAGGCTGCAGATTGCTCTGCGGTCCCGGGCCTCCCAAAGGCCGAACCGCGCGTCAAGGTAAAGGGCTTATGATGCGATCTTTACTCGCCGCCGATCTCCGCTGTGGCCTGCGCAGGTTGCTGCGGGCGCGTGCCTTCACGCTGCCCGCGACGGTCGCGCTTGCGTTTGGGATCGGGCTCGGCCTGTCGCTGTTCGGTCTGGTGCGGATCGACTCGCTGCGACCACTGGTGTTGGAGAGCGTACTGGGTCTCGAGCCTGTGTGAGACGCGGGCTGGGAGTCGAGTTGGAATGCACCGCGCGCGACCGGCGAACCGGGCGAGCGGCTGCTGCACGACGCGCTGGCGGTTGCCCAGCTCGCGGTCTCGGTGGCGCTGCTCATCGGGGCCGGGCTGTTGATGCGGAGCGCCTTTCCCATGGCGCGGACGGCGGGCGACGCCGAGACGGGCGACACGCTGATCGTGGAGCTCGAGCTGACGGGCAGCGAGTACGGTGGCGCGGCCCGCCGACTCGCCTACTTCGAGACGCTGCTCGAGCGGATCGCGAGCATACCCGGGACGGAGGCGGAAAGCCTGTCGAGCCCCGGCACCTGGCTTGCCGTCGGCCCCGAGGCGCTGGCGATCGCCGACTGCGGCCACTGCGGCCGCGGTGGCGTGTACCTGCCGCTCTCACCCGCGTTCGCGCGGCATCATGCGGTGAGCCCGGGCTTCTTCGCCGCTCACGGGTTGGATGTGGTCGAGGGTCGTGGTTTCACCGCTGCCGACCGCCTGGGCGCGCCTCGTGTGGCGATAGTCAACCGCACGTTCGCGATCGAGCATTTCGAGCGCAGCGAGCCTTTGGGTAGAGGCGTGCAGGTGGGTGGGTTGCAGGGCCCATGGTACACGGTCGTCGGCATCGTCGAGGACGTTCCCGGGCTGACGATGGGCTCGGCGCGACGCTCGCCGCCCGTCCTCTACCTCCCGCTTTTCCAGCAGCCGCCCCGCTCCGTCGACCTCAGCGTGCGCACCGCCGGTGATCTGCACGGTGATACGATTCTCGCCGGGTCCAGCGTCACCAGTGCGGCCTCGGAGTTGGACGGGTCTGTGGAGGTCGTCGGGGTGGCCAGCGCGCGGGAACGGCTCGAGCACCAGAGCGCGCCGCTCCGCTGGCTCGGGCTGCTGTTCGGGGTGACGGGCGGACTCGCGACCTTACTCGCGGTTCACGGCCTCTATTCGGTTATGCGGTACAACGTGCTGTTGCGACGGCGCGAGATCGGCATCCGGCTGGCGGTCGGCGCCGCGCCGCGGGCCGTGGTGGGGATGGTACTGAGACGCAGCCTGCTGTTGGTCGCTCTGGGTGGGGGTCGGGCTGTGGGGTGCGCTGCCGTTGATCGGCTGGCTGAAGACGCTAGCGCCCGGCGTTCGAGTGCTGGATCCGCTGCTCTTCGGTGGGGTGGCGCTGCTTCTGGCTCTGGCGGCCTTGGCCGGCGGAGCCGTTCCGGCCCGAGGCGCCGCCCGCCTCGATCCGGCCGTCACGCTTCGAGACGGCTGACGTGCTCGCCGCGCGACCGGACGGTGCTGACGACACCGTCCGGCCGTTCGAGACCTACGGCAACGGAACGAGAAGCGGGCTCCAACTCATCGGCAGAGAAGATGGATCGTGCCCCAGTTGGCCGTATGTGTTGTCACCCCAACAGTACAGCTGCCCTCCCGGTGTTCGGCCGCACGCGTAGTCCAACCCCGCGACCAGCACTCTGAACTCGTAGCCGCCGACGACCGGTGTCGGCGTTGGGATATCACCGGCCATCGGCCCGATGCCCAGCTGGCCCAGGTCGGCGAAGCCCCAGCAGTAGGCCTGCCCGTCCGTCGTCAGGCCGCAGGTGTGATTGCGGCCCGCGGCTATGATGGTGTAGCTGTGGCCCCCCTCGACGGCCTGCGGCGTGTAATACTCGCCCCCGATGACGCCGATGCCTAGCTCGCCGCAGTAATTTCCCCCCCAGCAATAGGCGTCGCCGCTGGCCGTGAGCCCGCACGTATGCATGTGGCCGGGGGCTAGGGACACGAAGTCCGGGCCGGAAACGAGCAAGGGGACCGTGCTGCAGGGATCTTCATCTTCACAGGTCTGCCACGACTGCGCCCCGAGCTGGCCATCGATGTTTAGGCCCCAGCAGTAGGCGGCGCCGCTGACCGTGAGCCCGCACGTATGGTAACCACCACAACCGGTGGTCAGAGACACAAAGGCGTGTCCGCCGTAGACCTGTACCGGGATGCGACGGTCCGCCGTCGTACCGTTGCCCAGCTGACCATAACGGTTCCCGCCCCAGCAGTAGGCGGCGCCGCCGGCCGTAAGCCCGCACGTATGGTTGGCAGCCGCGGTCAGGGAAACGAAGCTGTGCCCGCCGGCGACGGCTACCGGGCGATCACGGTCCGAGTCAGGCGTCTGACCGTTGCCGAGCTTGCCGGATCGACCGTGCCCCCAGCAGTAGCCCTCCAGGTCCGATGTCACGCCGCACGAGTGGTACCAGCCGAGGCTCAGCGATTCGAACTCGAGCTCCGTCGACATGGGCCCTGGAAGCTCCCAGTCGCTCGCCGGGCGGGCGAGCTGGCCGTACCGGTTATCCCCCCAGCAATAGGTTGCGCCGTCGGCGCGCACTACGCAGGTGTGTACCGCCCCGGCGGCCAGGCCGCCTGCCGTCGTGAACGTCGCCAGCACCTCTTCCTCCAGCGAATCACCCTGCAGGTCGAGCAAGTTCGTGGTGATCACGAGAGTGTAGGTTGTCGCCGGCTGCAGTGGCGCGGCCGGTGTGAAGCTCGCCCGCATACCGTCGGCACTCAGTTCCAGCGCCCCATCCACCGGTGCGCCGTCCAAGCGAAGCTGCACGGTCTCCGCCGTGGCCGAGTTCTTGTCGATCGGCTCGCTGAAGACAACCACGATCGTGGTCGAAAGGACCACGTCGGTCGCGCCCTTCTGTGGCATGGTGCGGACGACGCGGGGCCGCTTGCGCGCCGGTACGATCGTGAAGTACTCGCTGGTGCTGCCGTCGGTGTGGCGGACCAGGAAGTCGAGCGTGTCGCCCGGCGCGGCCTCGATCGCGACGGGGTCGAAGCCCTCCGCCTCGACGCTGACCGTCTCCGACATCCCGTTGGCCAGGTTGGTGATGGTGATTTCCCGGACGAAGGAGAAGGTGCCCGGCGAGGCCGAGATGTAGGTGACGCCTGCATTCGCGGCGGCGAGCGTGCCGGTTCCGGCGGCCGCACCGACGGGATTGGAGACGCTGAGGCTGGGGAACACGAGGGTCGCGTCCTCTCCGAGGTCGTCACCGGACCCCGTCGGGCCGTCGTCGCAGCTCGCTAGGCCGGCCGCGAGCGCGAACGCGATCAACAGCGGCAAGGTACCGGCCTTGCGCTTCCACGAAGTCGAATCACTTGCCGAAGCCATGAGACCCTCCCGGCCGGCTTGCCAGCAGACCAGCCCGTGCTTGGGTGTCCACCACACGGTCATTCCACCCCGCCTGACAATTGGAACGCGGCCCAGTAGAACGGATTCGCGTGGCCCGGGTCGTTGAGCATCGCCCGCTGGGCGTCTGCCAGTGACCGGGCCTTCGATCGGCCGCTCCCGAGTCCCGCGTAGAATCTCCCCATCAGCGTTGCGGTGGCCTGATCATCGACGGGCCAGAGACTCGCCACCACCGAACGCGCCCCCGCATAGAGGAAGGCGCGGACCAGCCCCACCCAGTCGTCGCCTGGCGGCACGTCGTGACGCAGGCCGCTGCCGAGACCGGTCTCGCAGGCGCTCAGCACCACGAGATCCGCGTGCAGTCGCAGGCCGAACACCTCGTGCGCCTCCAGCCGACCGTCGCTCTCCTCGTCCGGCTTGAGTTGCACGTGTGAGAAGAGCGGGTTACGCGTGTTCAGGACGCCGAACGTCGCCAGGTGAAGCACCTTGCGGTCCGGTGCGAGCTCTCTGAACGCACCTTCCGTGGCGCGCGGTCCGACGACGACCTCCGCCAGCGTGTCGCCGCGACCGATCCTCTGTACCTCGGCTGCGGAGTTGGCCAGTACGTCCGGCCGCGGAGCCATGGCGAGTAGGCCGCGCGCGCCTGTCGGCGGCGCGCGTTGGGCGAGCTCTGCCCACACCGAGGCCGACGGCGTGTAGGCGATGTCGTACGACTCGATCAGGAAGCGCTCGCCGTTCGGACCTGGCTGCAGCAGCGCCTGGAAGGGCAGGTAGTGCAGCTCCGCGTGCGGCGCGAAGATGAGCAGCCGCGTGCCGTCGAGGTGGCCCGCCGCCTCGAGCGGCGCGATCAACTCGCTGTAGAGTCGTCTGAGCGGTGTGCGCCACAACTCGTCCGCGCCGTGCGGTCCCAGGGTACCGCGCAGGAACCGGACGAGCTGGCGCACGGTCTCGTGGCCGATGGGCAGCTCCATCGCGGCGATGCCGTTGTGCGAGACGACGAAGGCTACCGTCCAGTCGTCGGACACCAGGTACTCGACCAGCGCGGCGCCGGCCGGCAGCAAGCGCTGCACGTCCGCGACCTCGGCCACTGAGCCCGAGAGCAGAGCTGCGTATTCGGGACGCGACTCCTGCAGCTGTACCAGGAGCCGCTCGTAGCGCTCTCGCGCGGCGGCTAACGATTCGCGTAGCTCATCGAGCTGTGGGTTCGACTCCGCCGGCACCTCGCGGAGTGCGCGATCGCTGCTGAGCGACGCGTACAGATCATCGCTGAGCAGCGTGATCTGGCGGCGCAGGTTCTCCTCTTCGCGGACCAGGGCAAGCTCCGGCGACCGGGCGCCCGTGCGGCCGTGCGCCAGGAGGTCGACGAGCTGGCGGGCGCGCATCCGTTCGCTCGTCTCGAACGCCGATGCGAGCCGACTGCGGTCCAGCTCCGTCTTGGCCAACTCGGCGTAGACGCGCCACTTGTCCTCCATGTATCCGTAGCGCCGCTGCGGGACGGGCAACGACGCGCCGATCGTCTCTACCTCGTCCAGGGCGCGTTGCATCTCTGCGACCGCCCCGTCGAGCCTGCCCTGGCCGCGCAGCGCCAGCCCGCGCCCTAGCCGCAAGTGCCAACTGACCGGTGTGGCTGGCTTGCCCTCGAGATCGGTGAGAGCGGCTGTGTAGCCGGTCTCGGCGCGGGAGAAGGCGTCCGATTCCAGGTCGAGGTCCGCCAGTGCCCCGAGCGTAACGGCCGCGCCTACTGCGTCGCCGAACGTTTGGAAAGCCGCAAGTGCTTCTTCATAGGTTGCGCGTGCGGCGGCGGTGTCGCCGTGCAGGAACCGAGCATCACCGAGACGTAGCCGGGCCGTCGCTGCGGGTCTGACGTCGCCAACACTCTCGTGCACTCTGAGCGCGCGGCTGAACGCCTCCTCCGCTGCATCGTAGTCTTCCCGAGTCAGAGAGAGATATCCGAGCCCGGACTCGGCCTGGGCCTGCCCCGTAGCGTCGCCCAGCTGCTCGTAGGCGGCTTCCGCTTCCCGATAGAGCTCCGCTGCCTGCTCGAGCTCGTTCAGCTCGGTCAGGAGGTCGGCCCGCTGCATCGCCAGCGCGGGGCCCAGATACTCATCGCCGCTGGCCTCGGCGATCGCCTGAGTCAAATCTGTCCGAGCGGATTGCAGGTTCCCCATCGCAGTGTGCACGGCCGCGATATCGGCGCGCACCTCCGCGCACCAGACCGTTATCCCGAGCTCCTCGAGGATGGTCAGCGAGGCCTCTAGCGATCGAAGCGCCGCGCCGTAGTCGCCCCAGCTGAGATGCAGCAGGCCGACGTTCTGGAGGTCCAGCGCCTCACCCTGCCTGTCGCCGGTCTTCAGTCGCAGCGCCAGCGCTTCGTTGTACAGGTCGAGTGCATCGTCGTAGCGTGCGCGCCGCGTCGCCAGGTTGGCCAGGTTGGTGAGATTGTTAGCCGCGGCGCGCTCGCGGCCGTCGTCGCGATTGAGCTCGAGCGCGCGACGGAAGTACTCTTCCGCGCCTGTCAGATCGCCCAGCGACTCCCGTACGAGTCCCAGGTTGTTGAGGTCCGCCGCCTCGCCGCGACGATCACCGGTCAGCGCCCGCGCCTCCAGGGCCCGCTCGTAGTACTCGGCGGCCGCCGCGAACTCGCCGGTGTCCTTGTACACGCTCGCGATGTTGCCCAGCGCGTTGCCTCGCGTTCGCTGGTCGCCGGCCGCCACTGCGAGCTCAAGCGCGCGCCTGTGGTAGCGGAGCGCGCGGTCCAGGTCGCCCAGTGCATACTGCCCGGCGCCCAGATTGCCGAAGACGGCTGCCTGGCACGCCTGATCGTCCAGCGCGCGGCAGAGCGTGAGGCTGCGCTCCCAGAGGCGGATCGCGGCTTCCGGCCCCTCGCTGTAGTACGCCTCGATCCCGGCGCGGCGAATGCTGTCCGCCTCCAGCCTGTCGGCG
>JASFTI010000203.1:0-6585 GCA_050053635.1 Gemmatimonadales bacterium | reverse complement strand
AGGCTCTCGGCCCCTGCTTAACGTGCTGCTGGCCCTCGGTCTCGTCTCCTGCGGTGGTGGGGGCGACGACGGCGGCCCGAACGAGTGGTCGGTGACGGTAACGACATCGGTCGGTAGCGGTACCGAGGTGACCGTAGACGGCACGGATCGCGCGGCCCCGTTCAGCGCTAGGTGGCAGACAGGCGAGTCTCACACGATAGGCGTGCCGTCACCGCAGTCCGGCAATCCCGGTACACGACACCTTTTCGACCGCTGGTCGGACGGTGGCGCTCAGAGCCACGAGGTGTCGGTGGAGCGGGACAGGACCTTCACGGCCAGGCTGATCACCGAACACGAGCTGACCGTTACGACCACCCCCGACGGTACGGGGAGCGTGTCGGCGGTTCCCCTTGGGCCCTGGATCGTCGACGGGGCGAACGTCGAGCTGACGGCTTCGCCGGCCGTGGGCTGGGTCTTGGACCGCTGGGAGGGCGATGTAACGGGAGACGCCAACCCAACGGCTTTCGCGATGGATGGCCCCAAGTCGGTAACCGCCGTATTCGCTGAGCAACCGGGCACGGTTTCGGGTCGTGCGACGCAGCAGTGGGACGGTGCGCCTCTGGTGGGCCTCGTGATCCACCTGATCGCGAACGGTGACACGACGACGACAACGAGCGACTCGAACGGCGATTACGAGTTCATCGAGGTCGCAGTCGGAGCCTACACGGTGGCCGCCGACACAGCCAGTGTCATCCCATTCGGTCAGTTCCTGCCGTCGCGTGAGCGGGCAATAACGGTGGGCCGTGGCGAGGATGTCACGGGAATCGACTTCAGCTATCAGCGGGCGCAGATCGAAGTCAGAACGCTGGCCGACGCCAGCAGCGTGTCGGTCGGCGCAACGGTAACGGTCACGCTGGAGCTCGATCTCTCGGCGATCCCGCTCCCGGCATCGTCGCTGACCGGCACGATCGCCTGGGACTCCGGCCTGTTGGACTACACGGAGGGCAGCGCCGCCGGAACGGTTTGGGACCAACTGATTGTCAATGAGGGCACGGCGGGAACGCTCAGCTTCGCCGCGATTTCGGTAAATGGCGTCGGCGACACCGTAGTGGTCGCGCTGACCTACGAGGTTGTGGCGATCGCTACGGGTACGACCGAGTTCGGCCCGGTACTGGAGGAGCTGTCGGTCATCGATCCGGCGACCGGTAGCGCGGTAGACTTGGTATCGATTACGACGATGGTCGAGACCCAGGCCAGCGTCACCGTGCAATGAAGAATGCCCCAACCGCGAAGGACTGGATGATGAGTGCACTACTGAAGGCGGCCGCACGACCCGTTTGGGCGCCGACGCTCGCCGCCCTCATTGCGCTGGCACCCGGCGAGCTCTGGTCCCAGCAGGTGCAGCTGGGGCGGCAGAAAGATCTGGGCCCGGAAAAGATCGAGGTGATCCGGACCCAGATACGAGAGCTGGAGGGTCGTGCGATCATCGGCTTCAAGCCGGCGCAGGCGACCCAGGGCATGCGAGCCGATGGGTCCCCGGCCCTGGCAGGCGCCGCGGTGAGCAGCCTGGCGGCGAGCTTGGTTCCGTTGGGCGTCAGAGTGGATCGCCAGTACCTCATCATTCCGGCGGTGGCCGTACGGATGGATCCGGATCGCCTAGAAGAGCTGCTGGCGGACCCGAACGTCGACTATGTGGAGCCGGACTACCTGAAGGAGCTGGTCGGTCGCGTTCCCGACGTCGCGACACAGTCGACGCAGGAGACACCCTGGGGGATCGAGCGCATCGGTGCTCCCACGATCTGGGGGATAACGCGGGGATCCGGTGTCAGAATAGGGATTATCGACACTGGTATCGATGAAGATCACCCCGACCTCAATCCGCTGGGTGGGGTGAACATCGTCACGGGCGGCACGGAGAGGAGCGACTGGAACGACAGTTCACCCCTTTGCCCGACCCATGGCACGCACGTTTCGGGCACCGCTGCGGCGCTCGACAACACGATCCAGGTAGTCGGCGTGGCACCGTCGGCCCAGCTCTTCGCCATCCGGGTCTTCGACCCGACAAGTGCAGGAGTCTCCGCCTGCCTCGCCTTGGATAGCCATACGATCGCCGGCATCGAGTGGGCGATTGCCAATGGGATGGACGTGATAAACATGAGCCTCGGCAGCGCGACCCCGTCGCTCGCCGAAGCGGATGCGATCTTCGCCGCTTACAGTGCGGGGATCGTTGTGGTCGCAGCTGCCGGCAATGACGGCGAGAACGTGATCTTCCCTGCCGGCTATCCGCAGGCGATCGCGGTGGCTGCCACTACCTTCCTCGATGACGTGGCCAGCTTTTCCAACCCGGGGCCCGAGGTCGAGGTCGCGGCCCCCGGCGCAACGATCACCAGCACGGTAGGCGGTGGCGGGCCACCCCAGTCCTGGAGCGGGACCTCGATGGCGGCGCCACACGTTTCCGGCACGGCAGCACTGCTCCGGGCAGCACGGCCCGATCTGAGCGTCGACGAAATCCGGCAGGTGCTGCGCGGCACCGCTGTCGACATCGCGACGGGCGGTTTCGACGTGGCGAGTGGTTGGGGTCTGATCGATGCGAGCGGGGCGGTAAACGCTGTGGCGACGACTAACCTCGCTCTGGCGATGATCCCGGGTGACATCTTTGTATCGATCGAGCCGGACGCGGCCCCGGTCACGACCCCGGTCGAGGTCCGCAACGTTGGTGCAAGCGGCACCATTAGCTGGACGGCAGCCGACGATCAGGCCTGGATTGCTGTCGACCCGACGTCGGGTAGCGCCAGCGACGTAACGCCGGGCGTTCTCGATGTGACAGTCGATCCAGCGGGGCTGGCACTCGGCATTCATACCGGCTTTGTCACCGTGACGGGTGACGCGGTGAACTCGCCGGTGCAGGTCCGCGTCCGCTTGGCCGTTGCGGAACGCGTACCGCTCGACGCGGGTGTCACCACGCCGGGCGTTCTGCCCTTGGGTGAGCGGCTCAGGTATGTGCTGGACGGTACGGCGGGACAGTCGATCGACGTGGCTTTGTTGCGTGACCTTGATCATCCGCAACCGCTCGAAGACCCGTTCTTGCGCATCTACATGCCGGATGGCGAAACGCTATTGGACTTCAACGATGACGCACGACCTGCCGGTTTGGAGAGGCAGTCGCTGCTCTACTCGGTCGTCCTCCCCGAAGACGGCACTTACGTCATAGAGGTTGGCGCCTGGGAAGACGGTAGCGAGGGCGGCTTCCTGCTCAAGGCGCGCCCAGCCGGCCCAATCCTCGGCGTCGATCCCCTGGCGACCGGTGGGCGAGCCGTGCAGAACGGCGATCCGGCGACAGCCCAGCTGACGGTCTTCAATCTGTCGGGCGTCGGCCCGAGCGGTTGGACGGCGACGAGTCCCGAGCCTTGGCTCAGCGCCGATCCCGCTAGTGGGACCGCCGCGCCGCCTGCCGGCAGGATAGTGATGGGTGGTGAGCGCGAACCAGCGCCCAAGATCACCAGCCAGGCCGCTGCGCAGCGTCAGCGTGCGACCCGGGCCGAGTCGTTGCTGAGGGAGCGTGTCCGGGGTGCGTCGCTGGACGAGCCCCGCGATCCCGGGTCAGGGGCGCGGTCGCTTCCGCTGGCCACTCAGACCGACCAGCCGGGCGGGGCAGGGTCACTGGAGTCGACGACCATCACAGTAGTCATGGATCCGACGGGCCTCGATCTCGGGGTCAATCAGGGAGTCATCAGCTTTACACCGGACGACGGTTGGCTGTCGGCGAGCGTCGCCGTGTCGCTGTGGGTATACTCGCCCGGCATGGCGATCATCGGCCAAGAACTGCTGGGCCCTTGGGGCGCCACGACGGACGCGCGGTCGGATCGAGCTATCGTGGCGACCGGGGATGCGTCGGGTAGCCTGCTTCCGGCATCAGAGACTGGGATCGAAGCGGCGGTCGCCACCGGGTTCGATCCATTCCCTTCCGACGTCACGGTCACGGCCGACGGCGATTGGCTGGTGGGCAGTGCCGGGTCGGGGAACACGTCCATCACCAGGATCGGTCGTGAAGGTGGAACATCGGCCTTTGCGGTGCTTCCCGATAATGCCTTCTGGTTGGCCACGGGGCCCGAGGGTGAGATCTACGCCACGCTATGCCTCGCTGACCAGACCTACCGCATGGACCCGGATGGCTCCAATGTCACCCCCATCGGACCGTCGCTGGACTGCCCGCTGGGTGTCGATTACCGGACGCAGGACAACAGTATCTACATCGCTGGCCTTGTTGATGACTACCTGCTGAAGCTGGATTTGAGCGATGGCTCGACCAGCCAGGTGAGTAGCGGCCTGATACCCTGGGACGTGGCGGTGGGCAGGTCCGGCAAGATCTACGTCACCGGCTTGGACGCCGACGGGTTTGGTGGATACATATTTGTGATAGACCCGGCGGTGTCACCCGACGCCCAGCTCTTCGCCATCGCGCCGTCCCCGACGGACCTCCTGGGCATCGCCCTCGTCGAAGGCGGAGTAGTGCTCACGGCGAACGCCGCCGACTTCGGCGAGGTCTATTATTTCCCAGTCGACGACGGTCCGCGCATCGGTGGCGAAGGAGATCTCTTCGCGCGCCTGGCGGTCGATGAGGTCGATGGTCTGCTGGGTGAGCAGTTCGAGGTCCCGGTACTGCTGGACATGGCCGGCAGCACCCGTGAGGCGACCGACTTCGCTGTCAGCCTCGAATGGAATCCCGACGCACTCGCGTTCGTCGAGATCGCTGAGGGCGATTTCGGCGGTACGTTCAGTACTGACGTGGATCAAGCAGCGGCCGGCATAATCCAGGCGACGGCGTCGAGAACGACCGGCCTCAGCGGCGGCGTGCGGACACTCTTCAACGTGACGTTCAACCTGGACGCTTCGGTCAACCCCGGAGACCAGGTGGACGTTACCGTCACTTTCAATGAACTGCTGGGGCCGTTTGAGCAGGATCTTCGGTCCGTGCTAACGGTGGAGTCGGGCAGCCTCTGTGTCAGCCCGTGGCTCTGGGGCGATGTCGATCGTGACGGCACGGTGAGCAACGGCGACGCGACACAGATACTCCGTCACCTGGTCGATCTGCCGCTGGCCGACGGCGCCGATATCGCGCTCGGTGATGTGAACCGTGACGGCGTGGTGAACGGATCCGACGCGGTGCAGATTCTCCGCTACCTGGTCGAATTGCCGATACCGGCCGAGAGTGGGGTCGCTGGGTACGGTGTAACCGCGTGTCCGTGAGCCCGGCAACCGACGGCATCCCGAGTGCCGATCAGGAGGATTGAATGAGCTATATGAGAGAGGAGTTCAAAGGCCTGCGCTCTTCGCTCACCGTCGCGCTGGTCGTTGCGATCACGGCAGCTGGCTTCGCGGCATGCGCCGACGAGCCGACGACGCCCGATAGTAGCGAAGAAGCGAACCTACCGCAGGGGTTGAACGTCTACCTGACCCTGGATGACCGGCAGGCCTCAACCGGCTCCAGCGTTCTGGTGACGGGCAAGGTGCGGGCGGTCGGTGTGGACCTCACGCCTGCAGGCTTCCTGGTACGTTTAACCTACGACCCGGCGAAGCTCGAGCCGCTCGCGGCCCGCTCGCTCGAAGACGGGGTGCTGAGGGCGATCAACCTCGAAGTGGCCCCGGGCCTGGTGAAGGCGGCTGGTGCCTCCGCGAACGGCTTGGGCACGGACATCCTGTTCGAGCTGGATATGAAGGTAAAGAAAGGTGGATACGCGGACGATCTCTCCATCGCCGTCGATGAGCTGGGCGTGATCGAGCGCAACTTCGCCGACCTCGCGGCGGATGTGGTCGTCATGCCTCAGGCCGTGGTGGTGCCCTCTCTCTGAGCCAGCGTATCCCAGGTGACCTCTGCGACGGCGGCGTCCTGGACACCCACGCCTGTCAGATCGCAGATGATAAGCTCGCTGCCTTCACGTCCCGTCTTGGCCCCGGTCAAGACCTCGCCTAGCTCCGCGTGCACCGAGTCCGCCGTGAGGGCTCCCTCGTCTACTGCGTGGTGGACTTCCCCGAGCGATACGCACTGGCTCAGGCGGTCGACGACGATCTTGTCCGCCCGGGCGAGGGCCTCGGTCGCCAGCTCTCGCTTGTCCGGGCCGTCGGAGCCTAGGGCGATCACTGTTGCGTGAGGCTCGAGGGCCGACGCGCCGAACAGCGGCTCGCGGCTCGGCGTCGCCGTGATGACCAGGTCTGCTCCGCGGACTGCCTCCTCCGGACTGGACGCTGCGCGGAAGGGTGTCGACAACTCCTCCTCCATCTCGGCACAGTAGCGGGCGCGACGCTCGGCGTCGGGGCTCCAGGCGGCGCTGCGTTCCCAGCGCCGCACCTGTGACAGCGCACGGAGTTGGAAGCGGCCCTGGATGCCGGTGCCGAGCATCGCGACGCTTTCGATCGACTCGGGCGCCAGCAGCCGCGCGGCCAGCGCGCCAGCCGCGGCGGTCCGCAGGTCGGTCAAATAACCGTTATCGGCCAGTAAGGCCAATGGGAAGCCGGTCGTTGCATCGAAGACCAGGATCAGGCCCGACCCAGTGGGGAGCCCGCGTTCGGCGTTCCCGTAAAAGCCGCTGGCGATCTTAACAGCGAAGA
>JASFTI010000202.1:0-6610 GCA_050053635.1 Gemmatimonadales bacterium | reverse complement strand
GACACCTCGTGGCTCTGAGCGCCACCGTCCGACCAGCGGTCGAAAAGGTGTCGTGTACCGGAATTGCCGGACTGCGGTGACGGCACGCCTATCGTGTGAGACTCGCCTGTCTGCCACCTAGCGCTGAACGGGGCCGCGCGATCCGTGCCGTCTACGGTCACCTCGGTACCGCTACCGACCGATGTCGTTACCGTCACCGACCACTCGTTCGGGCCGCCGTCGTCGCCCCCACCGCCGCAGGAGACGAGACCGAGGGCCAGCAGCACGTTAAGCAGGGGCCGAGAGCCTGCGGCAGACAGCGCCGACCGCCCGAGTAAGCGCGATGGTGCTCTGCGGGGGACCAACAGAGGAGCCGGCGCTACGCGCATCACACACCTGCGGAAGAACAAGGCAGGTTTCACCATTAGCATTGAATGGCTGGGGGTTTCCCCTTGTTAGTTTAGGAGCAATAAAGCTAGCCGGCCGCTTCGCTAAGAGGCAAGCGGCCGCCTCACACGTCCCACTCTTCGCCCTTCCAACACATCTCCCAAAAGCCCCACTCATAACGACTCGACAGAACGAAAAGATCCCTCAGCCGGGCCCGTTTCTCCGTCGACGCCCCTTCCGCCAGGCGGTTCATCTCCGCCTTCAGCCAATCGGCGGCCCCGGCGAACTCTTCCGATGCGTACTGGGCGATCCAATCAGCGTAGCGCTGGTCCTCTGGGGGTGCCCCTTTCGCCAGCGCCTCGGCGACGTAGACGTAACCCCAGGCGCACGGGAGGAGCGCCGCCACGAGGTCCGCCATGTCGCCATCCGCCGCAGTGCGCACGAGAAAATCGGTATACGCCCGCGTCGTCGGCCACATCGGGGCCGCCTCGAGGTCGGCCGGCGTCAGTCCGAAACGGTTCGCGTACTGGCGGTGCAGTTCCATCTCGGTGTTCAGCGTCAGGTCGAGCACCGCGGCGTACCAGCCCATCGAGTCGAGGCGGTCCGCCTTGGCCACCGCCCAAGCGAAAACGCGGGCAAACTCCTTGAGATAGCGGTAGTCCTGGAGCACCCAGTTCTTGAATAGCTCCTCATCGAGCGACCCATCCCCGATTCCCTTCACGTACGGGTGCTCGAGCTGTGCATCCCAGATCGACTTCGCCGCGGCGTGCAGTTCATCGGTGAAGGCCATCACGCCACCTCCTCCAGGCAAGGCCAGCCTGCTCCGGTCGCCGCCATCTCCCAGAAGGCCAGCTCGTACTTCGCAGTCAGCTCGAACAACTCGGCCATCCCGTCGCGTTCGGCCGATCCCGCATCGGCAGCCAGCGTATCGAGGTTGGTCGCGAGGAAATCTACCCAACCCTTGAAGGCATCGCTCGTCCAGTTCTCGACGAACGGATACCACGTGGAACTCTTGTCGATCCCCTGCTTCACGACCATCCACGAATCGTAGTAAGCCTTTTCGGCCACGTACAACACGGTGAACGCCTGCGCGTACGACCGGGTGTAAGCGCTGGCCAGCAGGAACTGCACGTAGGCATGGTTGACAAAGGATGGCTCGACGTCCGTAAGGTCGACACCCGCCGCCTCCGCGCGCTCGCGGAACAGACCTAGCTCTCTCTCGAGAACCGGCAGGACCTCACCCAACGCCCCCCGATGCGCCGCCGGCGCCTTGGGCAGCAGCGCCGCGATGAACGGAATCGCCGCCTCGACGAACAAATAGTCCTGACGCATCCAGGTGGCGAAGGTCTCGTGGGCTATGGTGCCATCTCGTGTTTCCTTCAGAAAGCGGTGATCGAGGATCCGCTCCCACACGGTACGGACCCGCGCTAGCTGCTCCTCACAGAAACTCATGCTGAATCCTCCCTGCGTCGCTTGCAGGGATGGAGGGGGTTGGCTGACTCCCTGCGCCGGCATTACCCGGATCAGGTTCTCAGGGTCTGTTCTCAGCCGGGAAACTCCCCAGCACCCCTGTCGTGTCGTGGTTCGGTGACAAATTTTCGCGACCCAAACTGGCGACGGGCGGCGCGGACCGTCTCGCAGTGGATCTCGACCGTATCTTCGAATCGCCGCGCATAACCGCCAGCCAGCGTTACAGCCACCGGCGCGCTCGCCTCGGCAGCCATGCGAAGGACCAGCTCATCTCTATGGCGCAACCCATCCCGGGTGAGGCTCAGTCCACCCAGCTGGTCCTCCTTGTATGGATCGGCGCCCGCCAGGTAGAAGACGAGGTCCGGCCGATGGCTCTCTAGAATCGACGGGATGTGTTGCTCCAGCAATCCCAGGTACTCGCTGTCGCCCGTCAAGTCCGACAACCCGAGGTCGAGATTGCTCGGCGGCTTCCACATCGGGTAGTTATGCTCCTGGTGGATCGAGAAGGTGAAGACCTCCGGCTCATCCGCGAACACAGCGGCGGTTCCGTTCCCGTGGTGTAGATCGCAATCGATTACCGCGGCCCGCTCTATCAGCCCTTCGCCTCTCAATACTCGCACCGCAATGGCCACGTCGTTCACCAGACAGAAGCCTTCCCCGTGATCCGGAAACGCATGGTGGAACCCACCGCCCAGATGCACCGCCAACCCGGTCTCCAGCGCCAGGCGTCCCGTCAGTATCGAGCCACCTGCACAGAGCCACATCGCCTCGCGAAGCTCCGGCGAATAAGGAACCTCCAGCAACATCACGTCCTGCACAGAGAACGCATCGTCGCGGATCCTCGCCAGGTACTCCGGCGTGTGAACTAGTCCTACCTGCTCATCGCTGGCCGAATCGGGGCGCCAGATGTCGGAGTCGCTGATCGTGCCGTCCGCCACCAGGATATCGTGGGCGGCGCGGTACTTGTTCGTCGGAAAGACGTGCACCCCGATGTCGGCCTCGTAGGCCTCATGCCAGACAACGGGAAGCGAAGGGCGAGCATCTAGCACCTGTTTCTCCCGTGAAATACCGGATCCGCTTGCCACATGGACAACCTAACACGACGCGGGCTTTTGCGCCGGGGTCCCCCGGGGCGCACCGGGGAGGAGGCCGGAGCGAGCGGTCCGCCGACCCTCTCCTCCACGGCGGCCTGTCCGGCAGAGACAGCCGGCCGGCCCCGGTCCCGAGCGGGTTTACCGCATAGGAGTTGGCGGGATCGCTCGACGCATGTAGCTTGGTGCCCATGCCTACGGCGCTGAATCACTTCCTGCTCCCGCGGACAGCGCTAGCACTTCTCGTGTGTGCGTTGACGGGAAGTTCATGCGGCGATCGCGAATCACGCCATGATACCGCGTTGACTTCACTGGTCGACTCGGAAAGGGCTTTCGCTCGGGCCGCCGCCGAGCTCGGCACGCTGACAGCTTTCCGCACCTACCTCGCCGACGATGCCATTCTCTTTCGGCCGCGGGCGGTGAACGGCCAGCAGTGGCTACGCGACGCACCGGAGACACCGGGCCTCCTTTCCTGGCAGCCGGTCGTCGCGGAGGTGTCGGGCGCGGGCGACCTGGGTTATACGACGGGGCCCTGGGAGTACCGCGAGGACCGCGAAGCCCAGGCCACGACCCACGGCAACTACTTCACAGTCTGGAAGAAGCAGCCTGACGGTAGCTGGAAGGCGGTAATCGACCACGGCATCTCCAACCCGCCACCGGCCTCGAGGGAGGAACTGCGGTCGCCACAACGAGGCCCGAGCAGTGGCAGTTGGTCCGACGGTAGGGTCGATGTCGCCGCGGAGCGCGAGATTCTCCTACAAGTGGACCGCGCCTTTGCCGGCGCTGCGGCGACCCGAGGCTTTATGGCGGCGTTGGCCAGCTATGTGACTTCCGACGTCCGCGTTCTTCGAGAAGGACGTCCACCATTCGAGGGTGTCGATGCGTTGCGGGATCTGCTCTCGCAACAGCGCGGTTCGTTGAGCTGGCGCGTTCTGGGCGGTGATGTTTCGCGGTCAGGCGATCTGGGTTACACCTACGGCGAGTACACGCTCGAGCCGGCGGCCGATGGCGAAGCAGCCGAGTTGGGTGTGTACGTGCGGGCCTGGCGACGCGGGCCGAAGGCAGGCGGCAGCTGGCGGGTTGCGGTCGAGGTGATGACCCCGCTGCCGCTGTCTCCAGACGGCTGAGCCAGCGGCTCGACCTCTCGCTGGCTGGGCGGTAAATTGCCCCCCATGGAAGGAGCGACAGTTGGGCGCAGACGCTACGGGGATGAGGAAGTCGGCCTCATTCTCAAGCGCGCTGCCGAGCTGCAGCGGCAGGAACCGGCGAGGAGTGGGGAGGGCGGTGGTCTGTCGCTGGCCGAGCTGGAGGAGATCGCGGCCGAGGCGGGAATCGACCCGCGCCACCTGCAGCGCGCCGCTAAGGAGGTCGATGCGCAGGCCGTGCCCTTGTACGGCGAAGGCGTTCACCGTCTGATCGGCGCGCCACTGACCCTCAAGTTCGAGCGTAGCCTTACCGGCGAGCTCCCGGAGGACCGGTTCGAGTCGCTCCTCCCCGACATCCAGGATGCGGCGGAAGGCTACGGGCAACCGAGCCTCCTGGGTCACACGCTCACCTGGCAGTCGACCAGCCCCAACAGCGACCGGACGCTTCAGGTTACCGCGAGTTCGAGTGACGGGCGCACACGCATACGTATCGAGGAGCGTTCCAGCCAACTCGCAGCGCAACTGTTCGGCGGCATCATGGGAGGTGTGGGTGGCGGCGTCGGTCTCGGGGTGGGGCTAGGCGTTGGGATCGGTGCCCTGCAGTCGGCTCTCTTCGCCGTCGCCTGGCCGGTCGGCGTCATCACCGGGTCGTTCCTGCTGGCCAGGACGTTTTACCGCTCGGCTGTGCGGCGACGGCAGCGCGTTCTGCGCGATCTCCTGGACCGACTCACCGAGACGGTCGAGGCGATCGTCGCGAACCAAACGCTCGAGTCCAGCGAACACCCACGGGAGCTCCCGGGCTCCCGGACCTAGTCGCCTGCCAGCAGGCTCTCGAGCTCTTCCCGCGCGACCACGCCTGTACGCCGCGCCGTCTCCTTACCGCCCTTGAATACGATGAGCGTGGGGATGCCGCGGATGCCGAATTGCTCAGTGATTTTCGGGCTGCGATCCGTGTCCAGTTTTGCGACCAGCACCTCGCCGCGGTGGGCATGAGCGAACTCATCGAGTACCGGCGCCATCACCTTACAGGGGCCACACCAGTCGGCGTAAAAGTCGACCATCACCGGCACGTCGGCGCCCGCGATAACCTCCTGGAAGTCATCTCCGGTCACTTTCACCGGTCGGTCGAGCAGGATCGGCTTGCCGCACTCGCCGCACTTGGGCCGCTGCTCGGCCCGGCTCAGGTCCACACGGTTGAGCGTCAGGCAGAACTGGCAGGTCACCGTCACCTTCCCGGTTCTCGCGTCGGCCTTCTCTGTCATTCCCTTCCTTCTGTTGTCGGCAATTCTCGCCATCAATATAGTCGGCCGGCAGGCATCGTGTACCTGCCGGCCAGGCGAGTGAACTTAGCTAGGGAGCGCTAGGCTACACGGTCTCCTCCCCGGATTCCAGTTGCTGACGGAAGCGCTCCGCCTCGATCAGCCGCTCGAGGTGCTTCTTAGTGAGCCGCAGCTCAAGAGCCGCGGTCGGAGCGCGAGCGGACTCGCGTAGTCTGGCTATCGTACGACCAGCCGGTCGCTCGCCCCGCGTCCAAAAGTCTCGGGGTGGTACATCTCTTCGGCTTTGGGCGGTGGCACGACGAAGGTCCCGGGCGTCGTCGCGCGGGCCAGGTACGAGTAGGACCGCACACCGCCGTAGAGCAGGCTGGTGAAGACCTCGACGCGCTCGTCGCGCAGGTTCTCGTGCTCATACCAGCGATACCAGTAGTACCAGCGGTAAGGCTGAAGACTAGGCGGAAGCGGCTCATCGCGCTCGGCGCGAGGCTCGTACGTATCGGCGCCCGCCAGCTCCGGGTTGAGCGCTTCGAGCCCCGCCGGCAGCGGGTCGACCAGCGCCACGTGATAGCGGCGCGCGGGCGCGGCCATCGTCAGTTGTACCTTCACCCGGGCACCGGCCCGGATCACCCAGGTTCCATCCTCTTCGCGTCGAACATCCTCCGGATCGTCCACCGCCTGGTAAACACGCTCGACGCTGAAGCCGTGCTCCGCCGGATCGAGCATGAGATCCGCCGGCGCGTAGCGCAGACCGACGCGATAGTACAGCCGCCCCCTCCCCTGCTTGCCGACGATCAGGTTCTGTGTCCCAGGCCGCTCCGCCAGCCACCCCATCGGGACATCGATCTGGTGACGCTCGGTCGTGCGGCCTCGGAACTCGTGGCCGCCCGCATAGTTCTCGCCGAGCCAGAGGCGCGCGGCGAAGTCGGGGGTCACGCGTTCGAACGTGTTGAAGTAGCGATCCAACGCCAGGAGCACGAAGACATTCTCCTGCGTATTGAGCCAGCGACCGCGGCGGCGGTGGCCGAGTAGACCACGGACCAACTTCGGGATGAGATCGTTCCGCGGCTGATCGACGATCAACGCCTCCAAGATCACCGCGTCCGTCCTGCGGCTCGAGTGGAGGACGAGGTAGTCGCCGTCGCCGTAACCGCTGGTGAACTGCGCCGTGGCCGCCGTCTCGCTGGCGCGATTGTCGAGGTGACGGCGGATCGATGCCGTTTCACGCGAGTATTCCCGCTCACCTGACAGCACCGCCAGCAGC
>JASFTI010000201.1:0-6627 GCA_050053635.1 Gemmatimonadales bacterium | reverse complement strand
GCTTCGTCGGTCCGGTTCTGCACGACGACCGGGAACTCGACGCGGTCGCCGAAGTTGAGGAAGCGCGGCGCCGACGGACGTGCCATCAGCGGCAGCCCGACGGTGATCGTCGACTCGCCTTTGCCGAACTGCTTGGCGCCGGCGGCGGCGAGTGCGATCACCCTATAGCGCGTGAGGTTGTCGGGAACACGTACCGGTATCTCGACCCGGCCATTCGCATCGGTGCGTGCCGAACCGACGAAAACGGCAAGTGCGGCGAAGTCGGTGCGCAGTCGGATGCCGGCTGCTTCGCCGGGCGCCTCGGGCGCGGCCATTGCACGGGCGGCCATCGGCACGCTTTCCGCCACGACCGCATCAAGTCTGTACCGGAGTCCCTGAGGTGAGAGGCTGAAGTTCCTTCGGGTCAACTGGTCCTCGACGACCGCCACTCTTCTGTAGACGGTCTGATAGCCTATGAGCTCGGCGACGGCGGTATAGCGACCCGGCGTCACGTTCTCTATCGAGTACGTCCCGTCGGCGCCGGTGAGCGTAGCATACGAGGTCCCCTCCAGATAAACTCGCACACCGCCGACCGGATCGCCGTATCGCATCTCGGTCACGGTCCCCTCGACGACGCCGCTCTCCCCGCGACCCGCTGTGGGATCGGGTCGTGGGCCCAGAAGCACGCTCGAGCGCAGGTGTAATCCCGTCGCATCAGCCGAGCGCGGTGGGTGGAAAGTCACGACAGGGTTCCTCACCTCCTGGGGCCGCAGCGCCAACACCGCCTCGTCGACCACCGCGACGACCACGTCGCCGTTCTGCACGGGCCGGCCAGCGGCATCCTCGAGCGCGACATCGACGACCGTCTGCTCGCCCGGTTGCAGTTCTTTGGCTCGCGGTACGGCACTCAAGGCCAGCTTACGGGCGTAAGGCGGAATCGAGAGATTGACGTCGCCCTCGGCGAGCTGGTCCGGATCGACCACTCCGGCGGCACCATCCGTCGCGGCGACGAGATCGACGTGCACGTAGAGGTTGGGGATGTGGGCCTCTAGGATGGGCACGCGGAGGACGTACGAAGGACCTTCCATTCGAAAACGTTGCGCTGTGACGATCCCGGCGCGGCGCAGCGTCATTACGCCTTCCGCCGGAAAGAAGGGCGCCTGCACCAGGATCTCCGCCGTGTCGCCGGGCTGATACTCGTAGCGATCGGCGACGAGCTCGACGACCTCTTCGCCGGCCCGTCCGCGGAAGTAGAAGCCGCCGCCCACCCAGGGCCGAAGCTCCGTGAGGCTGGTGCGTCCCTGATCGTCCTCCACCGTAGCGCTTACCCGGTACACGCCGCCGGCCGGTGTCTCGAACTCGCAGCGGACCGGCTCGGCCATGGATGCGAACCGACAGCGCTGGGCCTCGCTCTCCTCGCGACGCCACTCGCCGTCGACGAGCTTCCAGCTCCAGTAAGTCGCCTCCACCTCGACCGGCCGACCCACGGCCGCCGCGCCGTCCAGATCGACGACGATCGCTTCCACCACGAGCGGTTCGCCGACGCGTACGAAGCGACGCGGGCTTCGCAGCCCGACCGACAGGGCCGCCGGGTGAACGAGGACGTCGGTCGACTCCGTCCAGGCCTGCCGGTTTACGTCGAGCACGGTGGCAGTGGCGCGGAGACCCACGGGGACCGGCGGGTCGGCATCCAGCAGGTCGACGCGCAGGTGATGCTTACCGTCCAAATCGGTGACTGCCTCGTACTCCTCGACGGGGCCACCGCCGGCCCGTCCGGGGTAGCCGAAGCTGAAGTCGTCCCGGTTCGGCGGATAGAAGCGGGTCCGATTTGGCTGGACCCTCCAGGTCACCTCGCTATTGGGCAGTCCGCCGCCCGCGAAGTAGCTGGCGGCGACGGTGAAGAGCGCCGCGCCACCGACGATGTGAGGGCCGGGGTCGTGCGAGACCGATACCTCGTACTCGGGCCGCCGAAACTCTTCGACCTGGAAGGAGTGTTGGTGGCTGCGGGCATCGAGATCGGGCGCAGCGGCCGTCTCCAGGCGAATCGACACCCGACCCAGGTTCATCTCTTCCGGCAAGCGGAATGCCGTGTCGAAGCCGGCGAGATCATTGAGTCCTGCCCTACCCTTGGCCAGTTCATTGCCCTGAGAACCGACCACAGTGTAGCTGACCTGCGAGATACTACCGGCGGGAACCTCTAAGTCGCCGCGTTCCCCGGCAACTATTCGCCGCAGCCAACCCTTGACGTGGACTTCCTCGCCGGGACGGTAGAGCGGCCGGTCGGTGAACACGTACCAACCCAACGCGTCACGGGGGACCCTGCTCCACAAGCGGATGGGCAGCAGTGCCACATCGTCGGCGAAGCGCGCAACCAGAGCGGGATGTTCATCTCTGCGGCGCGCGGTCGGCAGCGATAGCGTCGCCAGGCCTTCCGCGTCGGTCGTCGCCGTCGTGCCGCTCGGCATCAATTCGAGCGTCGCTCCGGCGAGTGGCGCCGCACCTTCCAGCGCGGTGACCCAGCCGGTGACTTCGCGCGGGTCGGCGAGTGCGCTGATGCTTATTCGTGTCGCCTGGACCCAGGTGTAGACCGATTGGCGCCGCCCGGAATTCTGCGGCCAGTCGGTCGGCTCCACCGCCACGACCACGTGCCCCAGCCCGTCCCTGAGGACCGGCTCGAGGTCGATGCGCGTTTCGGCTGGCACATCGGGCTCGGCGCCGACCGGGATCGTGCGCTCCGACGCCAGCAGACCCGGCGGGTCCCAAGCGTCCTCCGAGCTGCGGTTGCGGCGGTAAGCCTCCGCGAACGCCGGCCAGTCGTCCGGCCGAACGCGGTAGATGCGGATTCGCAGGCCCCGGACGTTGACACTTTTCACGGCCAGCTCGCGCGGCGCCAAAGGATCGAGCACCACGAACCTTTCGGCTCGCGCTGTGAGTCTTGCAGGAGCCGGGCCGACGTCGAATCTGAGGCTCCTCTCTTGATCCAGGGTCTGACCGAACACATCACGCACATCAGCGCTCAACGTGAGACTGTAAGTGCGCCGCGGTTGCGCTCGCCCGTAGATCGACAAGTGGTCGTTTGACAGGCGGTAGCGCATCAGCGGCAGCTCGGGCTCGACTCGGATCAGCGACGTGTCGAAGGCCTCATTATCGATTGGATTGCTGAACACGATTCGCCAGGCGGAACCCGGGAAACAGACCTCGTCCCAGCCACACCAGGACCCCTCGACACGCAGCGGACCGTAGGTGCGGAAGCTGAACGTCTGTGCCGTGTCGCTTCTGAGTGGACCCTCGGCCGACGGTGTGCCGGGCTCGATCACGACCTCGACGCGTGAGTCGCGCGGTAGCCGCCTCACCGGGGTGAAGGCGACCCAACGGTCCACCCTCGTAGCCTTCGTCATTCGCTCGACCTGCTCGTCCGCTGCGATTTCCTCCCCCTCAGCCCGACGCACCTTGAAGGTCCGCCCGGCGGCGCGAACCGTTACGTGGTCGAGGACGGCGCCCGCATCGATCCGCTGATCGAAGGCGATGAACATCAGCGGCGCGTCGCTGATCGCGTCCCCCCGCGGAAGGGACTCGGTCAGGGTGGGCGGTGGCGTCTTGAATTCCCAGGCCAGCGGCTCGGCCAATCGCTCCCCGACGGCCGATGTAATGCCAGCGGGCACGAGCACCTGATATCCGGTGGCCATCGGGAAGCCGGCGTCCACCTCGAAGAGGAGCGTTCGCGTGCCCACCCAGCGCCAGCGGCCCTCGACCTGCGGTCGGAGCCGAGCTGGCACGTCGCGCGCCGCCAGCTCCTCGTGCGATGTCACCGGCACCATCGGCTGCGAGAACGTGATCGACAATTCGCGCGCCCGCTCGACCTCACCCTCCGGGCCGTGACGGACCACCTCGAGTGGGCCGGATACAACCTCCTCGCGCCGCTCCCGTTCCTCGGGCGGCGGGAATTCAGCCTGTACCGTGACCCCTCGGCGCGGCGGCGGTACCAGTTCCGCCGGCAAGGCGAATTCGCGTTCCGCCCCGGGATCCTCCGGCAGCGCCGGCACCCGAGCCAGCACTCGTTCGACCTGATCCGCGGAGAGCGGTTCGGTCGCCGGGGGCGGCGCTGCGGCCGTGTCGCGCGGCTCGGCTTCCCTCAGCCGAATCGTCAGGCCCTGCGGGGGTTCCTGGGCGAAGCCAGCCACCGGAGCGCTCATGCCGGCCGCCAGGTCCGGAGCCGCTACGCCACGGAAAACCGCCGAGACACCTTTGTAGACGACGAAGAGACCGGCTGTGAACAGGACGCCGAGAAAGATGAGATCGAGTAAGATTCTTTGACCGGGGCCTGTGCTCGAGCGACTCATCGAGTTACCACTGTCTGGAATACGAGATGGGGAGAGGGCAGCGTGACGATCACTCTAGACGGTAGCGCCTACGTCTTGGATGATCAAGACCGGCAAACGGTAGCCGGTGCGCCAGTGGCCGGTCATGGCCAATCAGGCTTGGTCATCGGTGCCGTGACGTCTTTCCTTCCAGTACACCGCCAGCCCGATGAGGGCCACGAGCCCGAAAAGCAGGTTACTTAAGATGAAATAGACGAGGACTTCCTGCAGGTAACTGGGATCATCGAAGAACCAGTCGGCGAGGCTAGAGTCACCCCCGGTCTTGCTTGGTGTGATGGGCATGCCGAGGCCGATGAGCAGGCAGGCCCACTCTACGATCAAGACGATCTTCCAGGGACTCCACTTCGTTCCGCCATCGTCCGCCAAAGGTTTACCGTCCGGCTAGCCCGCGATCTCGACGATCTTCGCGACAACCTCCCGTGCGAAGTCCTTGTCCCACTCGACCAAGTTCTTGCGGGCGGTTACCTCGATGTGGGTGCCGCTGCCTTGTTCCTCGAACTTTACTCGAACGTCGACTGCGCGCGCCTCCGATCTACCCTCCAGCTCCCGTTCCGCACCGCCGCTCTCGACTTTCATCGACGTCTGTTCGATCTCGAAGTACTCGAAGGCGCTCTCGGCGGCGGCAAACGTCGCATCGACGGATGCTGAGACGACCGACTCGACACCGCGGGTCGTGGCATAGATCCCGGCTCCTGCTCCGGCGCCGGCGGCGGCCGCAATGCAACCCGAGAGTGCGAGGGGCGCGAGGAGCGTCGCACAGCTTCGGCTAACAGTGCCGCTGAGTCGCATGAGGGTCCTCCCATCTGCAGGTCGCCCGCTAACGCGGCGGCGGGGGTGGAGCTCCCGGCCAACGGCTCTCGCGAATCCGGCGCTGCAGCTCTCGGAACCGCGGGTCCGGGCGCACGGGATCCCACACCGGTTCGCTTCGCAGAGATAATAGACGCGGATCGCGGGCTGCATAGGCGCGCCTCAGACGCTCGAGGGCTCCGTCGTAATCGCCGAGCGCGACGAGCGCTGCCGCGTAGTCTACCTGCGAGAACGGCTCGTCCTGCTCTTCGAGCTGCGCGAAGTGGAGCGCCTGCCATTCCCAGTAACCCTGATCACCCCGCTCGGCGACGGCACGCTCCAGCTCCGCCGCCTGGCGTTCGAGCTCGGCGAGCTCTGCGGCTTCGGCAGCGGTGTGGGCAAGCCGCTCGCGCCGGACCGCTGCCGCCTCCTGGTAGTCGCCTCGCGCCACGTACACCTGCTCGAGAGCGTCCCAAGCCGCGGCCTCGGACGGATAGCGATCCAAGACGCGCCCCAGGATCTCTGTCGCGGTTTCGTACTCGCCGGCGGCTGTCAACCGCCTGGCGGTCATAACGTAGCGGTCCAGCGCGACCGGCTCCGCCCTGACGGGTCGCCGGGCGACCGAGACCATCTCCATCTGGCGGCCGAGCTCGGTGTGCCTGGCCAGCCACTCGGGGCTCGGGGCTTGCAGCGAATCGAGGCTTACCTTGACCTGCAGATTCCCGAGCGAGTCGGCTGCCTCGCCCAAGTGGATGTTGACGCCCGCCAAGACGGCCATCGCTTCAGAGGAGGCCGAGTCGAGGACGATCGCTCTCTGTGCAGCCTCAATCGCTTCCTGCAACTCACCAACGGCCAATGTTGTATCGCTCATCTCGAGCAGTAGCTGCGAGCCGGCCAGCCCGGTAAAAGCGGGCGCGAAGGTCGAGTCGATCTGCACCGCTTCCTCGTAGAAACGGATCGCCGACTCGAAGCCCTCGGGCGTGCCTTTCGCCTGCTCGAATCGCCCGCGCAGGTACGCCTCATGCGCCTCGGGGTTCACCGTCCTCAGCGAGCTGAGGCGCGTCTCCTCCTCCGGGGTGAGCTCGGCCCGTATCTCACGAGCTATGGCTTGAGCCACCTCGCTCTGCAACGCGATGACATCTCGCAGCTCGCGCTCATAGCTGCTCGACCAGAGGTGCGTATCGCTGGCGCCATGGATTAGCTGGACCGTGATCCTCACACGGTCGCCAGCGCGCAGCACTGAACCTTCAACGATGCCCTGGACACTCAGCTCTTCGGCGATCTCCGGCATCGACATGCTGCTGCCGGCGTAGCGCGCCACAGTTGTTCGCGAAACGACACGCAGCGCTTCGATCTGACTGAGCTCGTGGACCAGCGCCTCGTGCAGGCCGGCAGCAAAGTACTCTTGCCCCCGCTCTTCGGAGAAATCTTGCAGGGGGAGAACGGCGAGAGAGCTGATGGGCGCGGCGGCCGCGGCTGAGAC